>JAZSAA010000093.1:0-2614 GCA_045601625.1 Clostridia bacterium
ATCACCCAGGCCAGCAGCGAGCCGATGAAGGCGTTGCCCAGGCCGATCCAGGTGGAGGCGATGCCGTAGCGCCAGCCGAACTGGCCGGCGTAGCCCACGAAGATGACCGCCGAGAAGTAGGACGTGCCATAGGCGAAGGCCGTCAGCCAGGGGCCGACCGAGCGGCCGCCCAGCACGAAGCCGTCGACGTCGGAGGCGTGCTTGCGGCTGTAGAAGCCGACGCCGATCATGATCCCGAAGAATACCACCAGCATGAGGACTTTGATGAACACAGTGGGTCTCTCCCTTCATCTTAGGTGTGGCCGGGGACAGAAAAAACGCCCTCTGCCTGTCGCAGAGGGCGGAAGTTCCGCGGTACCACCTCTATTCGGCGCTCCCTCGCGGGAAACGCCCTCGTCGGGTGCGGGCAACAGCCCATACCCTATCGCTGTAACGGGCGAGCCCGTCGCCGCCTAATGGACGCACCACAGGGCCCGTCTTTCAGCGCGCGGCTATCGGAAGGTAATTCGGTCAAACGCCGTATACCGCCTCGCACCCGCCGGCGGCTCTCTGGATACGGTGCCCGTCTGCCTACTGTTTCCCGGTCATTGCCTTTGTTGGGATACAGTTTACCACTTTATCAGGGTGGTGTCAAGCGCCCATCTTTCGATTTACATCATGTTTACCTTTAGGGTGCCTCTAAAAACGACCGCGTCGCCCGACGAGATGAATTTTAGACAGATTTGGCTTGCAAAAGACGCAGGCTGCCTGGCGGGCAGTCAAGGTTTTTGCAAGCCAAAGATGGCTGAAATTCAGCCGTCCGGCGACGATGAGCGTTTTTAGAGGTGCCCTTTATTGCTTCAGGGCGAATTCGATCAGCATGATGCCGATCAGGTGGGCCGGATAGTAAAGGTAATAAACCCACTTGTTGATCTTCACCTTCGACCAGGTGGGGATATACACCAGCGGCAGCGCCAGTATGGCGAACATCTGTATGCCGAAGCTGGCCCCGAACATGTGATACGAAGCACCCTGGGAGCCCCACCAGATCATATAGGCCGACAGCACCGGCAGCGACACCCACCAGTGGCTGATGGTCAGGTAGAACAGCGCGATCAGGGCCACGCCCCGCCAGCCGTAGTTGACGGCGTTCTGGGCCCGCCAGACGAACAGCGCCACTGACAGCGCGCAGACGTACTGCCCCTCCCGCAGCGACCAGATCAGCATCAGCCCCAGCGCCAGCGTCAGCATGATGTTGGGCACGGCCCAGCTCTGCACATAGAAGTTCATCACCGCGCCCACGGGGTTGTCCGCGAAGCGCAGGGCGTACATGGCGGGCACCGTGTGGGCCAGGGCCACCGCGTAGAAGGGCTGGGAAACCAGGCCCATCAGCAGTATGCGGGACAGGTACTTCAGCCTGTTCTTTGAATAGACACAGCCGACGGCGATGCAGTAGGCGTACAGCGGAAAGGCGAGGCGACCGATGATGCGCATGATCCGGTATTGCGGGAAGAACATCTTGCCCGCGTGATCGATCAGCATGCTGATCATCGCCACCAGCTTCAGCAGGTTGGTGTCGCGGTTCAGCCCGACCTCCTTCGGCGCAAAGAGGGTGGAAAGGGCGTTCGCCTTTTTGGATGCCATCGGCGTTACCTCCGTCAAATGATTGTAAAAGGGCGTAGGGGCGCCGCTGCGGCGCCCGCCCGGGTACGAATCGCATCGTCCTACCCGGCGGACGGCGCAACGCCGCCCCTACTCCTGCATACGCTTCGTATGTCTGCGGATCTGGGAATATGCCCATCGGTTTACGACATCCCGTCGAAAATGGTGTCCTGTTCCGAATTGTCCTTTGGCGCGAGGGGCAGCGTCACCAGGAACTCGGTGCCCTCCCCCAGCTTGGAATGGACCTCGATCTCGCCGTCCATCGAGCGCACGATGTGCTTGACGATGGCCAGGCCCAGGCCCGTGCCGCCCATCTGGCGGGAGCGGCCCTTGTCCACCCGGTAGAAGCGCCCGAACAGTCGGGGCAGGTTTTCCTCGGCGATGCCGATGCCGGTATCGGAGATGGTGACGTTGGCCTCCTGGTCGTTGGCGAACACCTGCACCGTCACCGAGCCGCCGGGCTCGTTGTACTTGATGGCGTTCTCGGTCAGGTTGATCAGCAGCTGCTCCACCCGGTCGGGGTTGCCCATGATGTACACCGGGGTGTTGCCGGTGGTGCAATTGACGGTGATCTGCTTCTCCTGGGCGTGAATCGACAGCATGTCGCACACGTCCTGGGCCTTCTTGTCCAGCCGGATGCGCTCGATGGCCACCTCGTCGTCGCCGGATTCCAGCTTGCTGATGGACAGTATGTCGTTGATCAGCCGGGTCAGGCGCTCGGTCTCCATCATGATGATGTTCAGGAACTTGTGGGCCATCTCCGGGTTGTCGATGGCGCCGGCCTGCAGCGTCTCCACGAAGCCGCGGATGGACGTCAGCGGCGTCTTCAGCTCGTGGGAGACGTTGGCCGCGAAATCGGTGCGCACCTGCTCCAGGCGGCGCAGCTCGGTGATGTCCCCGACGATGGCCAGCGCGCCGACCACCTGGTCCTCCCGGCGCATCGGCGACACGTACAGCCGCAGGGGCCGGTGGC
>JAZSAA010000094.1:0-9380 GCA_045601625.1 Clostridia bacterium
AAAATCTGTTCCGATGTCGAAAGACACGATACCGAGGCAAAGCGAAGGTAGACTCACAATTGAAGATGGTGTTCGCTCTGGCGAACCTCTTCCTGGCCGATACCCGTTATGGGCTTCTGGCCTGAGTGAGTTTACCTTCGGAGCCCTGTTGAGGGGGAATGTTGTCTCCCCCTAGGGTGATTTGAATTCGTGACTTTGCTTTTGCAGATTGTGCGGCGTTTCCTTAAACAATTAACATTATTTGAAAAACAAATGAGGATGATTATGTATATTATTGCATACTTTATAGTGACTAATGCATTATGCTTTTGATATAATATACAATAGTAGAGTTGTACGCTCTTTCGACCTGTAGAGGGGAGCTTGGCATATGGATAAGCAGATCAGAGACATCAGCAAGAAGAGAACATGGAAAAGGATACTCAAGCGGAGCGTCGCCCTGCTTTGTGCTGTAGTGATGCTCTTCACAATGAATACTCTGAAACGGAACGCCGATACACTTGAGCATATCCCCATGTGTGGTTATGCGGAACATGTGCATTCGGCGTCTTGCTTTAGTGGGGATGTTCTGGTCTGTGGAATGGAGGAGCACGTCCATACTGATGCATGCTACCAGGAAAGCCCGGCCTCCATGGACATGGATGATCTGGACATCGAAGTGGATGAGCCGATCGTCGATGAAACCGTTGAGGATTTGGACCTGTCCCTTGAGCTGGATGGCCTAGACCTGGTGACGGAGGATGTCGTAGCCGAGCCGGTATCTAATGCAGTGGAGGAAAAGGTATACAGCCTCGGTACCGGAGCAATGGTCAGCCGGATCATTGAGGCTGTGGGGCTGGGTATCGGCATTTCAGACCTTGTCGAAGTCGCCGCGGTGGAGAATGATGAAGCGCACAGTGGGTTGATTGCCGTTGAGAGGGTTGACGGCGATTACAGTGTATGGGCGAAAAGGGATTTTGCTGAGGCCGACCTTGCGCTGATTGTTACGGATGATATCTATGTCGTTAAGCTGAGGGATGGCATTGCACGGAGGGAGGACGCAACGCCCGAAGCGCAGCCCGAGGCTGCGGCTCCCGCTGAATCGCCTGCCGTCGAGGATGAGCCGGCAGTCGACGTGCACACTGAGGACGACGACGGCGTTGAATTGCCTGTCGTTGGCGCTGAGGTATCCGTTGACGGTCAGGCTGAGGAATCGGTCCTTTTGGAGGATGTGTCGCATGACGTTGACGAACAGGGTGTGAAGGTTGAACAGCTCGCTTTCGAGGGTGAGCCCGACGGGCAGGCCGAGGATGTCGCGCCTGCAGAGGAGCCCGACGCCGAGGGGCATGCAGAGGGCCAGGAGGCCGAGGATGCTGTCACAGTTGAACAGCCTGCCGTCGAGGGTGAGCCCGACGGGCAGGCCGAGGATGTCGCGCCCACTGAACAGCCTGACGCCGAAGACGAGAGGCATGCGGAGGAGCCGGAGGCCGAGGATGCTGTCGCAGTTGAACAGCCTGCCGCCGAGGGTGAGCCTGACGGGCAGACCGAGGATGTCGCGCCCACTGAGCAGCCTGACGCCGAAGACGAGAGGCATGCAGAGGGCCAGGAGGCCGAGGATGCTGTCGCAGTTGAACAGCCTGCCGTCGAGGGTGAGCCTGACGGGCAGGCCGAGGATGTCGCGCCCGCAGAGCAGCCCGACGCCGAGGGGCATGCAGAGGGCCAGGAGGCCGAGGATGCTGTCGCAGTTGAACAGCCTGCCGCCGAGGGTGAGCCTGACGGGCAGGCCGAGGGATTGGTTCCCGTGGAAGAGGAATCAGATGAGGCGGCCTCTCCTGAAGACGATGTTCCGGTCGGGGATGATACGGTAACCGAAGAGGATGAAGGTGCTGGAGAAACGGCACTGATTGAGGAGGCAGAACAGGCAGACGACCAGCCCGCCGGGGAGGAAACCGCCGAGGAACAGGGCGAAGAAGCCGGGGAGGAAACCGCCGAGACGCCTGTTTATACTGCGACCATTGACCTGGCGGAGGTGGAAACCTATCCGCTTTCCCTGAATGCGATGCTAACGGCCGCAAATCCTGAGGTGGGGGAAACCGAAGAAGCGGCTGCGGAGGGAGAGATCGACGCGGAAGCGGTTGCGGTAGTCAATCCCACACCCATCATCGAATATGATGCGGAACTGCTTGAGGTGGTCGGGCAGGACGGCGACTGGCTCGTCACGCCCGTCCGGGGCTTTGAGGAAACACAGATCGCCGTCGACAACGGTAAACGGTATGAACTGACACTGGTGAACTGCGTCCTCGCGGACGAGACCGGGGAGGAGCAGGAAGCGCAGCCTGAGGATCAGCATGCCCCTGTCTATACCGCAATCTTCGATTTGACCGATGCGACCTATCCCCTGTCCCTGAATGCGATGCTTTCGACGGTGACGCCGGCGCTGGACGGGGAACAGGTGGCGGCGCAGGATGATGAACAGACCGCGGAGGCACAGCCAGAGGAGCAGCCCGAAGAGCGGCCCACGCCGGCCATCGAATACGATGAGGCGCTGCTTGAAATCGTCGCGTCTGACGGGGACTGGCTCATCACGCCCATCCAGGGCTTCGAATCCGCTCGAATCACCGTGACCGACGTCAGCGTGTATGCGCTGACGCTGGTGAACTGCGCGCTTCCGGATGAGGCCGGGGCGGCGCAGCCGGAGATCGCCTATCCCGCCCAGACCTTTGAAGGTCACACTGATTATGTGAAGGTCAGCGTTACCGCGCCCGAAGGCGCATTCCCCGAGGGTACGACCATGACCGTTGCGGATGTCGAGGACGAGAAGACGATCACCGATATTGAAGAGAAGGTCAGTGAGGACTTCGTCGAGGTCAAGCGCGTCCACGCCGTGGATATCAGCTTCTGGAACGGCGAGACGGAGATTGAGCCGCTCGTGCCCATATCCGTTGTCATCAGCGTAGCCGAGATCGAAGAACAGCAGGACGCTGTCGTCGTCCATGTGGATAACGAGGGCGCGACGGAGGTCGTGGAGAGCCAGAGCGAAGCGCCTGCCGGGGAGACCGAAGTGACGGCTGAAATGCCGGCTTCCGAAGCTGGCTCCGCTCCTTCCGACGCAGGGGAACAGGGCGCGGAACAGCCAGCCGAGGACAGTGAATCTTCCGAAGAAGAGCAGACAGAAGCCGTAGCTTTCTCCGCCGACAGCTTCTCCGTCTATGCCGTCGTGGTCACCGAGACCATCGAAACCAAGTACATCGACGCCGAGGGTGAAACCTGGAATATCAGCGTGGGCTTCACGAAGGAAGCCAATATCCCGGCGGGAGCAAAGCTGGACGTGAGCGCGCTTGCGGACGAGGAGAGCGCCGGTTACTACGACCAGGCGGCCGACGCCCTGAAGGGCCGCGAGACCATCACCATGGCCCGCTTCTTCGACATCACCATCCGCGACGCCGAGGGCGCGGAGGTGCAGCCCCATGCCCCGGTCGAGGTCAAGGTGGTGCTGGACGAGGCCAGCGGCGACGCGGTGAAGGCCGTGCACTTCGCCGAGGCGGGCATGGAGCTGATCGACGCCGACCGGGACGCGGAGGGCGTGACCTTCGAGGCCGAGGGCTTCTCCGTGTACGGCATCGTTTACACCGTGGATTTCTACTACGGCGTGGACGGCCAATCCTATGAATACCACATCGAGGGCGGCAGCGTGCAGAGCCTGCGGGCGCTGCTGCCGAAGCTGGGCGTTGTGGCCGAGGACGAGGCGGCGGGGTTCATGGCGGACATCGAGGCCGTCTCCTTCTCCGACGAGACGCTGGTCAAGCCCGTGGCCGTGACCGAGGACACCACCGCCGGGGCGATCGTCGACGCGCTGGGCGTCGAGATCGAGTATTCCGGGAACCTGTCCGAGGCAGACGTCGAGGCCATTCGCGCCCGCGCCTTCACCGCGCCGGACTGGGCGCTGGTCAGCATCAAGCCCTTTAATACAGAGGAAGCCCTCACCATCACCCTCGCCACAGGGGAGACGCTGACGCTGAGGGTGACGGACGCTGCCGGCGACGGCTATTTCCGGGTCAGCGATGCCAACAAGGGCTACCTGCTCGTGGGCGGCGCGGCGGACGTCGAGGGTAACCGCAAGGAAACGGTTCCGGACGGCCTGCTGGGCTTCAGCGCAGATAACGGTTGGGTCAACAGGTACAGGGTCGACGCCGTGGCGAAGCCGGGCCACTTCTTCTGGCGTTGGGAGCTGGCAAACATAAACAACCTGAACGGCGCGTGGGCCGCCCAGGATTCCAGGTACCAGACCAGCCGCATAGCCGGCGGCACGGTGACCAGCAACCAGATTTACCAGCAGAAACTGGTGTTCACGGCGAAGTTTGCGGATATACTCCGCGGACTGGACGTGGATAGCAGCAGTTCGAACAGAGGCTTCGTCAGGTGCAACGGCCAGGTCGGCAATTCCTCCATTATCATCAGCGACGAAAACACCTATGTGGATGACAACGGCAACAACCGCTATGACTTTGAAGCCGTGCCCTATTCAGGGAACCACTTCGTGCGCTGGAACTACTACAAGGAGATTGATCCTGAAGGCAACGCCTGGGACATGAGCAACTGGCAGCTCACCGCGACCTATGAAACGCCTGTGATCGAATCCGGCACCTTCAAGATGGACAAGGGCGAAAACTGGTTCCTGAAGGCGGTGTTTGAGGAGGGTACCGACGGCAAGGTGACGGTCAACGATTGGAACCTGGGTCACCTTAACTATAAGTCCAGGAGCGATAGCGATTATCGGAACTACAATGAACCGTTGAGCCTGAATAATAACCTGAGCCTGAATGGCGATGGAAACGGCATATACAGCACCATCTTTGCCTATGCGAAGCCGGGCAATGTGTTCTGCGGGTGGACGCTGACGGACCCGAACGGCAACTCCCAGCCGCTGCCGATCGACACGGACGCGCTGAAGCTGAATTACGGCCTCGAGGTCGAAAACGGGATATCGAAGTCCTTCCTGAATAACCAAACAATAAATGGCGAGGGCAAGTGGCTGCCCCTTTCCCTGCTGCAGGAGGGCTATGTCGTTACCGCCATATTCCGGCCGAGCAACCGCTTTACGGTGCAAGTCAGCCTGGCCTGCGCTGGCAGGGGAAGCTACGCCAGCCAGTATCTGGACAAGAGCTATAAGACCACCGTGACCGCGACGGAGGGTCAGGTGTTCTCCGGCATCGGCAACGCGACGCCTGAGGGCGACAGGGTGTTCGCCCGCACGATCACTCCGGTTCCCAACAGCGGCTACAAGTTCGCGTTCTGGATGTACATCGACGGCAATCAGTACAAGGCCCTGTCCGCGATCCACGAAGGCACCCCTGTGCCCTTTGACAATGTGGCACTCAATGCCATGTTCGTCGAGGAGGACAAGAACCTGATCATCTACCAGTCTGAGGACAATAGCAAGGGCGCCGTGAGCACCTACAAGGGCGGCCCCGTGTGCTACTCCGACGACGTGGACGCAAACGGCGTGGGCGCGACGGTGACCCCGGCTCAGGGGCAGAACTTCCTGGGCTGGTTCGACCAGGACGGCGTGTGTATCTCCCGAGAGGCGGCTTTCAAGCCTGAACTGCTGAACCGCAGCGCGGTGCTGACGGCCCGATTCGGCGATGTGCAGGCCGTGGATATCGACGTGACCATGAACCGCGAGGGCGCTGGCACCGTGACCCGCATGGAGGGCGACCAGGAGGTCTCCTGCCTGGGCATTCAGCGCACGGACAACTGGGGCCAGCTTCAGTATACCATGACCGCCAAGGCCGACGAAGGTTATTCCTTTGGCTACTGGGCGGTGAACGACGTGCCCGTCTGTTTCGACGCTACGATTGGCCCCGAGAACAGCCCTGTGGAGTTCTTCAACTCCGGCGACGTGCTGCAGGCGGTGTTCGGCAAGCTGGTGGACGCCAACTCCAACACCCACCAGGACATCACTGTGGACGCCACCAGCAAGCGAGAGTTCGAGGAATGGCTCAACTCCATGGGCAAGGGCGATAAGCTGATGGTGGACAAGACCGTCAAGGCCTACAATTACGAAGACAGGATATACCAGGTGGACATCACGGCGAGGTCGTCGCTGGTGAACTTTGGCGCCAACATCGACCTGGCGTTCATACTGGATGCCTCCAACTCCATGCAGTTCCCGTCCAACCTGCAGAAGGACGGCAACGTGTTGGTGCTGACCCAGGAAAGCTTGAACGCGGCCTATCCCGAGGGCGGCATCCATTACTTCATCAGCGATCCCACGGGCACTTCTACGGTGTTCCGGCTGTTCAAGGAGAACGGCATCTGGTACGCGGTGGACGATTCCCTGCCCAACAGCCACTACAGCCGCTACCGCGTGGACAAGGACGTGACCTACGCGGAACAGGGCAAGAACAAGCCCAAGCCCTTCGCCTTCCCGATTTACGATGCCGTGGGCGACAGGAAGCGCAAGAACGACTTGAATACAGACGTCAAACTGATGCTGACTTACATGAAGGACATCCTGACAAAGGTGCGCAAAGCAGGTGGCGAGGCCAGCACGGCGGACATCGGCGTGGCCTATAGCACTTTTGCCGCCTATAACCGGACCTATCATCCCGATGACAGCGACGGTTCGCCCTTCACCTTCAGCCCGGACTTTGTGTCCCTGACGGGCAACGTCCACGTGGATCTGGGCGATACCGGCGGCGGCACCCGCCAGGACCTGGCCCTGGCTGAGGCCGAGGGCTTCCACTGGAACCAGAACAACTCTAAATATGCCATACTGATCACTGATGGCGCGCCCGTAGTTAACTCCAAGGGTTCCTGGGACGGAGGGCTGAGTACCGCCCATGTGCGCGAACGGGTAGCGCCCGCCGCCGAACACTTCATCAATAGCAATGGTGGCATCACGCTGATCACCGTGGGCCTGGGTACCAAGAATGTGACCTGGGGCTCTGAAACACTGAAGGATATCGCCAGCCCATACCCCAGGGACGCCAGTAAACAGCTGTACTTTGAAGCGGAAAATGGCGAGGACCTGGAGGGCATCCTCTACGAGATCGTGCGCACCATCATCGAAAACGAGCGCATCGGCGGCAAGATCGTCGACAAGGTGGACACGGCGTTCTACCCCGTCCAGGCGGACGGTACGCCCATCCAGCCTGGCCGCTATCGCATGAACGGTGACAAGGTCAACGACGACAACAGCTGGAACAGCATGGTCAACGGCCACCAGCCCTGCTACGAGTGGACCGTGGACGCCCACGGCGATTGGACCATCACCTGGTACAACCAGACCATCGGCTGGGACAGGAACAGCAGCAACGAGGCTGACCGCCCCTGGAACGGGACGATATTCGTGAAAGCCAAGGAGAACTTCCTGGGTGGCAACACCATTCCCACCAACGAGGAGGGCTCCGTGACACCCAAGGCCCACCAGAAGACCGAGGGCGATACGAACTGGTATAACTATACCTCCGAGCAGCAAGCCCAGCAGCGCAAGGACCTGCCCGTGCCCCATGTGAACGTGGACGAGTTGGCGCTGACCCAGAACAGCACCGCATGGACCGTATACCTGGGCACCGAGGTGGACCCGAAGGAGCAGATGAACCGCTTGTTTGAGGCCATTGACGTGCGCAAAGTGGTTTCCGACGATACCAATGAGATGATCACTGACAAGGACCAGATGCTGCACGGTACCGGCGAGAGCTCCAAGACCTTCAAGCTGTCCACGGTGGTAGAAGCCTTGCAGGAGAATTTGACGCAGCAGATTTGGTCGCAACTGCTCGAGGGGCAGACAGTCATACTGCCTTATGGGGCTTATGACCACAGCGGCGTCGGCAGCATCGTCATCTCCCTGACCCAGACCGTCGTGGAGAATGAGGAGGACCTCACCCCCAGCCCCCATGATACCGAGGTCGTTGGGGAGAACGTAGAGCAGTACAGGCTGGCTGTGAGCTATGTGCCCGCCATGGAGCATGATCCGACGAACGGCTGGCACACCACCCCGGGCGGCACCCGCGGCGCCCCAGCCGATACCATCACCAGCACCAATGAGCACCGGATCCACGTGTTCGTCAAGGGCATTATGATCAAAAAGATGGACGCCACGCTCCAGAACCGGCTGATCGGCGCGAAGTTCATGCTGTACCGGCCCGCCCTGAGAGAGGAGACCGAAAACACGCTGGAGATCGAAGGCGGCAGCTATGTCCCGGCTACCGTTGAATTTACCGTCGATGGTGACGGCGTTGCCGACATCGGCCCGATCAAGGCGCTGAAATCGGGCAACTACTACCTGGTGGAGACCCAGGCCCCCGAGGGCTATGTCGCCACGGCGCCGATGAGGGTCGTACTCACGCTGCAAGATACCTTTGCCGAGGTGGCGCCCAACAGCGTCGTGGAGGAAAGGCCGTCGGTCAAGCCCTACAATTGGGTACAGAAGGCCAACCTGGTGCTGGAGGGCAGCACCCGCAGGTCCAATGAGCGTTGGGAGGATTCGACTCAGCCGGAGTTCGATTCCAATACGTCGACGGTGTACTACCGCATTCCGAACAACTCCGGCGTTTCCCTGCCCAACACCGGCGGCATGGGGACGACGCTCTACTACGTCGCCGGCGCCGCGCTGTTGCTCCTCGCTCTCGCCCTTCTTCTGCGCAAAAGATCGGAGAATTGATATGGATCTCACCAATCATCGCTTCGGTAAACTCGTCGTCGTCTCCCGCGCGCCAGACGGCAAGGCTCACGATAGCCGCTGGAACTGCGTATGTGATTGCGGCAATCATACAGTCGTGTTCTCCAGCCATCTGGCGAGCGGCAGAAGCCGATCCTGTGGATGCCTGCGCTCTGACAGCAGCGACATAACCGGCGAAAGGCGCGGCGATTTGGTCGCCGTGAGAAAAACCGGATGCCAGGATAAGTATGGTAAGAATATCTATCTTTGGCAGTGTGACTGTGGCTTCCTCTTTTACCACACCGCATCCACCAGATTGAGCTACTGCCCGGAGTGCAGGAAGCGGATTAAACAAGGTCAGGCGGAACAGATGCGTCAGAAGCGTGTTGTCGATCCATCCACAGGGATGGACATGACCTCTCTCCGCAACCTCAGGGAGGGCAAGCTCACCAAGGCTAACACATCAGGTGTTCGTGGTGTGTACTGGAACGACTCAAAGCAGAAGTGGATAGCTTGCGGACGTATCGATGGCCACCTCAGAGAGTTGGGGCACTTCGACAGTATCCAGGAGGCAAAGGAAGAGAGAGACTTGTTCGTAAGGAACTGTGCATAAATAATTAATACATTATATCTTGTAATTCTCCCCTGTTTTTGCTATCATTACCAACAGGAGATGATAGTGTGTTGGGGAAGAATTATGAGAGTAAAATCAGCACAATGATGCCGCTACTGAACGAGA
>JAZSAA010000095.1:0-2055 GCA_045601625.1 Clostridia bacterium
CCTGTCGACCAGAGCAAAAAAGGCTTCCTTGCAGATTTGCCGCCCGGAAATCCGCAGGATTTCAGGCAAATCTGAGGAGGATGTATTGAAGGGGGACCTGTCCCCCTTCAAACGGGCGTCAGCCCGATAAATCAGAATTTCCCTCTCTGCATCGTTTCGTTCAAACGTCTCAGCCCCGTCCGCAGCACCCTTGTGCAAGCTGCGCTGAGGAGCACGATGGTCAGGGTCCAGGCGAACAGGTCGGGGGTGGCCAGGTAGACCTTGGCCTTGTACAGCTTTTCGCCGATGGAGCCGCCGGGGATGCCGATGACCTCCGCGGCCACGCCGGACTTCCAGGCCAGACCCATGGCCACCGACAGCGCCGAGGTCAGGCTGGGCATCAGCGCGGGCAGCGCCACGCAGCGCAGCCGGTTCGTTCGGGGCATGCGGAACACCCTCGCCATCTCCGTCAACCGGGGGTCGATCTGCCGCAGGCCGTCCAGCGTGCCGGCGTACACCACGGGCAGCACGATCACCGCCACGATCAACAGGCTCAGCCGCCGGGAGGGCACCCAGATCAGCGCCGCGATCACGAAGGACGCCACCGGCACCGACCGCATGGCCGACAGCAGCGGCGCGAGCAGGTCAGCCACTGGGGCAAACCGCGCCGCCAGGGTCGCCAGAGCGATGCCCGCCGCCGAGGCCAGCGCGTAGCCCGCCAGGATGTGCCCCAGCGTGAACAGCACCGAGCGCCAGAAGCCCCCGGTCTGAACCAAGGCCCCCAGCCGCAGCAGCGTGTCCACCGGCGAGGCCAGCAGTATGCCCTGTCCCACGGCCATGGCCGCGACCTGCCACACGCCCACCCAGAACAGTGCCGCCAGCACGAGCCGCAGGGGGCGGGGGTGGTTTGAGTTGTTGTTCATGTTATAGTACCTTTTATGTCGTAGGATCGATATTATGATGTTCAGGCTGGCAAATTCTGATTTGTCGCGGGGCGACAAATCAGAATTTGAGTATTTAGTATTTAGTGGTTAATATTTAGTGGCGGCACAAATCCCTGCGGGGTTTGTTTGATTATAGGGAAACGGCAGAGATTACAACGTTTCTTGGTCTTCAAATCAAAAGAAATCCGCAAGGATTTCCTCCTCCACTAACCACTAAATACTAAATACTGAATTCTGATTTGTCGCTTCGCGATAAATCAGAATTCATCTCCAACTGATAGCCTGCTCCCATTATACACGAAAACAGGACGGCTGTAAATTCTCCGCCAATCACTATTGCCTATAAAAAACATAACACATTCTATGTTGCATCGGCGTCCCTCTTGCGATAACATATCATTGGCTTAATAAAACAGAATATTATGATGGAGCAAACATGAACGTATTCAATGTCATCTCGCTGTTCGGCGGCCTGGCCATGTTCCTCTACGGCATGCGCATGATGGGGGACGGGCTGAAGGAGAACTCCTCCGGCGCGCTGAAGCGGATCATGGAGCGGGTCACCGGCACGCCCTTCAAGGCGTTCCTGCTGGGCCTGGTCATGACGGCGGTCATCCAGTCCTCCACGGCCACCATCGTCATCACGTCGGGCCTGGTGGGCGCGGGCATCATTTCGCTGCACCAGTCCATGGGCATCATCATCGGCGCGAACGTGGGCACCACGGTCACCGGCCAGATCATCCGGCTGCTGGACCTGAACGCCTCCGGGAGCGGCACCTCGGTGCTGGAATTCTTCAAGCCCTCCACGCTGGCTCCGCTGGCGCTGATCATCGGCATCGTGCTGATCATGAGCAAAAAGGGTCAGGACAAGGTAGGCAAGATCGTCATTGGCTTCGGCATACTGTTTAGCGGCCTGATGAACATGACCGACGCGGTCAGTTCTCTGACCGAATCCGGTATCGTGGAGGTTTTGTTTTCCCGATTGGGCGAAAATCCCCTGATCGGCTATCTGGTCGGCCTGGCGGTTTCCTTCGTGCTTCAAAGCTCGTCGGCCTCTATCGGCATATTGCAGGCGTTTTCCATGTCGGGCGTGCTGACCTTCAACGCCGTCTATCCGGTGCTGATGGGCATT
>JAZSAA010000096.1:0-11986 GCA_045601625.1 Clostridia bacterium
AAGGTGGGCGGGTCGATGGCCTCCCCCACGGTCCCGCCGGTGAGGTTGACCAGCGCCACTTCGGCCCCTGCCCTGAAACCGCCGTCCACGGTGTCCGGGGGCTTTTCACAGCGACCGGCCACCACCATGCGGCAGCTGCCGCCTGCGTCGTCGATGGCGAGGTCGTAGACACCCATGCCGCTGGCCTCGTCCAGCAGGATGTCCGTACCGCCGTCGGCGTCCAGCAGGATCCAGTGGTCCTCCACGGTGCGGGTCTGGTTGTTGATCCGCCAGGGATCTTGCCCCTCCCGGGGCACCTCCAGCGCCTCGCCAAACAGCGTGGCAAAGCGGATGGACCTGCCGTTTGGCGAAGCGATGAACGCCAGGAACAGCCGGGTCTGGCGGGTGTCCGGCACGTCGGCATAGCCCAGGTACAGCTTCTCGCCCTCGGCGGGCTCGGGGATCGCCATGCCCGCGGCCTCTGCCATGGCGCGCAGGGCATCGGGGCTGTCGTCGGCGGCGTTCGCGACCTTTGCCGATCCGGCGGGCACGACCTGCAGGGCATCCGGCCGAACCAGTATGGCGGGGCGCACGCCCAGCTGCTTGAAGGCGTCGCGGTAGCCGTTGCGGCCATCCGCATCGACGACGTTGCCCTGCCCCGGCAACGCGCCGGGATCGCGGGTCCAATAGCTGCAGCAGCCGTTCTCAGCGGGCTTCACGCCCTGGGTCTGTGCATAGTCGGTCGGGGCGCAGCCGCGGTGGTCCTCCCGGAAGCAGGCCGTCACCTCCTCGCCGGACAGCAGGAACACGCGCCCCAGGTCGCCCGCGGGGATGATGGCCGCCTTTTCCTCATCGTCAAAGGCCGCGTCGTAAAACGTGCCGGTCAGCCAGGACCTCAGGCCGCTGTTCATCCAGTTCAGCGTCAGCTCCATGGTCTTGTTGAGGGGCTGGCAGTCCAGCACGTACCGGCTGACCAGCAGCGCGCAATCGTCCTGGACACCCAACACCAGCCATTCGATGGGCAACGGGCTCTCCCCGAAACCGAGGGGATAGCTGCCAAAGGTCACCAGGTCACCGGCGGAGGGCGGGACAGCCGCCTCCGCCATCCCAAGGGCCGGCAGCGCCAGCAGCGCCGCGCACAGCAGCGCGAGGATTATCTTCTTCATGGTCTTCTTCCTTTCGGAGGCAGTCACTCAAACATGTGGATGCAATGCTCGCAGATGGCGCTTCCCGGCGAGCGATCCTGGGCCTGCATGCGGGCGATGTCCGCGTCGGTGCCCTTCACGCCAGTGAGCTTCAATATATTGTTCTTTTGCAGCTCCCGCCACTGGGGCGAGGCGTAGAACACGTCGTTGGGCACGATCCAGGCCCTGACGCCGCTCAAAGGGCGGTTGCAGGCGTCGCAGACCCCCTGGCCGGTGTAGACCTTGAAGCGGTCCCGGCCCGCGGCCGGCTTTTCCAGCGCCACCTTCTGCGGCCCGGCGCCCTGGCCCTCCGGGTTCTCCTTCAGCGATTTGAGCAGCGCCCGCAGCGCGTCGTTGGGCCCCATGGAGAAGGGGTTCTTCAGCAGGGTCTCCAGCCGGGGCACAATGCGGGACGTGCCCACTTCCCCCAACACCCTGGCCGCCTCCTTCTGCACATAGGTGAACCACTCGGCGATGTTGCTGTTCTTCTCCAGCAGGCTCATCAGGTTGTCCTGGGCCATATCTGACGGGAACATGCCCATGATGCGCACGATGTTGGTCGCGCCGTACCACCAGTGCTCGTTGTAGGTGTTGCCGGTGCCCGACTGGCAGGCGTTCATCGAGCGCTGCATGGCGATCATGGCGGGGTTGCCGCCGGCCACCAGCCTGTCGATGTCGTCATTGATCTTCGAGCGCCAGCGCTGGCCCGTCTCGTCCAGTACCAGGGAATCGTCGTAGTTGTTGAACACATTGCGCACACAGGGGTCGAACTCCGCCGAGCCGTTGCGCCGGGCGGCCTCGTCGTTGTAGGCGGTCATCTGGTTGTTCACCTTGGTCAGCGCCGCCTGCATCGCCAGGCCCAGCGTCATCCGGGCGATGGCCTCCTGGGGGTTGGACTGGGTGAACTGGCCCGCGGTTTGCAGGAGTGCCTGGCTGACGTTGATCAGCGCCATCACCACGATGGCCACTTCGGCCACCCCCAGCGCGCGCTGGTTCACCTGCTGCCGGGCGCTGTCGTAGACGGAATTCAGGTTGGCGTCCTTGTTGGCGCTCTTGGCGATCTCCAGCGCCTTGAGGGTGGCGTCCTTCTCCTGCGGGGTCAGGTCGTAGAGCTCAAAGGGGCGGTCGGACTGGCGACCGCAGCGCACGCAGAAGCCGTACTTGTACTCGTGTTTCTCACGAAGCTCGCCGCAGCGCTCGCACTTCTCAAAGCACTTGTCCTTCATCAGGCTGAATTTGTGATCCCGGGGCCGGGTCTTGCCGCAGCGGCTGCACCTCTCCTGGCACTTGTCTGGTACCGGCTGAAAGTCGTGCTGCATGTCCCGGGTCTTGCCGCACTTTCTGCAGGTGCAGCCCTCCCACTTGTGGCCGAATAGGCATGCCATGGTCATCGCCTCCTGTTGGTGTCGTCTGTGACCTGTCCGTCGGTCGGTTACTCGTGAAGGCGTGCCGGAACATTGGGATGCGGTCCCGGCACGCCGAATGGTGTTTTCAGGCGCTCTCTACACTGTTATGCATTGTAATAATTCTGTTTTTCAACAATAATCTCCTGTTTATTGGCAGCGGCGTCCCATCACGCTTACCCATTGAACGCGCTGACCATCGCCTCGGGCGCGTAGCGGGGGATGGTCTCCAGGGCGTGGGGGCCGTCGCCGTCGATGTACAACACGTAGACCAGCGGCACGGTGTACAACTGCTCCGGCGCGCCCTCGCCCGAGCCGTTGAAGTACATGAAGATCACGCCGGATTCGGGGCTGAATTCCTCGTGGTTCAGGTGGGCGAAGTCCAGCACGTTGATCATGTCCCCCTCCTTGAAGGTAAGGTTCAGGGTGTTGTCGTCGTTGATCTTGAAGGGCGAATAGGGTGCGGACAGGTCGGCGGGATCGAAGTAGCGCATCTGGACGAAGGCATAGGCCAGGTTGCTGCGCATCATCTCGTTTTCAAAATGCCACTGGACGTAGACGTCGCCGTCGTTGTCGTAGCGCACCTCCTTCAGGCTCATGCCCATCAGGTTGTCGTTCTCCGGGACGGGCTCGCCGATGCCGCACTGCTCCATCAGTGCGCGGGCGTCCGCCTCGGTGGCGGCCAGGGCAGGCAGGGCAGCGAGGCACAGCGCCAGCGCCAGGACAAATACTCTGAACAGCTTCATGGTAAAATCCTCCTTATTCTTTCGTCGCGTGTCGGGTTGCAGAACATGGTTTATTCTGTCTTCTCTTCAGTGAAGCCCTCCTGCGTCGGCTTTTCCCGGGAGATCGCGTCCAGCGCCAGCACCTGCTCGGTGCCGTCGTCCGTCACCACCAGCGCCGCGCCCTCCAGGTCGGCCTCGGTGGCGCCCTTCAGGAAGTACAGCACGTCGAAATCGTTCTGCTCGGGATTGATCTCCGGGAAGCCATCGCCCTCGGAGGGCAGGAAGGTGCGGAACGTCATCATGGCGGCGGCATTATCATCGCCGTCGGCGGTGCGCAGGACGATCTCATCCGCGGCGTGTTCGTTGACGGTCTCGCGGGAGACGGTGCCCTCCACAGGCACCAGCCGCACCAGGACGAACAGGCCGTCCGTGCGCAGGTTGGGCACGGCGATGTCGGCCGGGTCGGTGCTCAGCCAGGCGGCCTTCAGCGCGTAGCCGCGCCAGGAGAGGGCGTCGGTGTCCTGCGCCGCCGCCCCGGTGTCCTGCGCCGCCGCCTCGGCGGGCTGCGCGGACCGCCGCACGGTGATCATCGGCCGAACCAGCACGCTGCTCATATTGGTCGGAAGGCCAAGGGCGAAGGCCGTACCATAATCGCTGACGACCGCGGCGCTGGCCGCGTCCTCGCCCGGCGAGCGGAGCCACCAGTTGCAGGCGCCGTTCCTGCCAAAGCGCGCGCCGTTGGCCCTCGCGTAATACGACGCATAGCAGAAGAACAGGTTGCCGTTCGAATTCCACGCATCCACCTCCCGCAGGCTCGGCAGGTATACGCGGTCCTCGGTGTCGTTTCCGGCGGGCGTCGGGTATTCCGGGTTGGCGTCGGCGGGGAGGGACACGTTGGCCAGCATGGCCTGTTCCGCTTCGGAAAACGCCTCGTTCAGGAAATCCTCATTCAACCATTTGCGCAGGGAACAGGTTTCCCAGGTCGTGTCGCCTCCCTCCGCGTTGTAGGGGCGCGCCGCCAGGCCTTCCCGGCTGAGCAGCACCATCTTTTCGTCGTCCAGCTCCAGCACGACCCACAGGATGTTCTCCGGGCCGTTATCCGCGTTGTTGTCCTGTTCGTAGCGGCCGAAGATCGTCAGGCCGCCCACGGTCGGTTCGGGCAATTCCGGTATCCCATCATCCGCCTGCGCGACGCCCAGGGCCAGGATCGCCAGAATCAGGGCAATTATAAGAAACCGCTTCATGGTGAGATCCTCCTTGTGTTTATTTCTGAAAACGTACCGCGTCACGACCCCGCCGGTGCGGTCTCGACGCCGGCCTTATGGGCCTGGGCGACGGTCCAGTCGCTGTCGGTACAGACCACGACCTTCCCGCTGCCCTCAAAGGTGTTCTTGTACATGTCGCCGTTGATGATCTCCGCCTCCAGCCGTTCCAGGCTTGGACAGTCCGCGAAGGCGCACTCGCCCAGACGGCTCACGTAGGGCAGATGCACTTCCCGCAGCGCGGAACAGCCCCGGAACGCCTCGTTTTTCACCTCCACGGAATGGTCTTTTCCACCGGTGACGACCACCTCCTCCATTGCGGCGCAGTTCTGAAACGCGCCGACTCCCAGCTCGTAGATGCGATTCATACCTGCAAGCCCGGTAAGCGCCGGGCAATCCCGAAAGGCCCCGTCCCCGATGCAAACGGGCATCTCGTCCAACCCGTTCCGCTGGACCCACTCCAGCGACGCACATCCTTTGAAGGCGTCTTTCCGGATCTCCTTCACGGAGCCGGGCAGCCTCACCTCCACCACGCCGCTGCCGCCGAAGCCGCCCACCGAAGTGAGGGGCAAGCCGTCCACCGTGCCGGGCAGGGTCAGCAGCTCCGGGGCCTGGGCGTCCTTTGCCAGCCCGAGGGCGGATGCGCTGTCCTCCCGCAACGCATAGCGCACGCCGTCCAGCACATAGGTGTCAGGCGGCCGGGTGGTGATCAGGAAGATGCCCGCCGCCCCGAGGAAGAGAAGCGGGATCAGCGGCATCGGGATGGGCAGGCCCGTGGGCGTCACCACCACCTCCCGCTTCTGTTGGCCTGCCAGCATGCCGATGAATATGAATACGCCCAGGGCGATCAGGCCCAGCCCGATCAGCACGTTGGGCAGCCGGGACCCTGGCACCCGCGTCCCCGCGGCCTCGGCCCGGGCGACGGTTCCCATCGCCGACGCCAAGGACAGTGTAAGGACGGTACAAGCCTTGCGCTTCATCACATTCCTCCGTTCTTCCATCCCTCGTTAAAACCCCGTCACCGGGCCGAGAAGTGGCTGAGATAGCCGTCGACCTCGGAGGCGTCCATGTCGAAGTCGATCCGATAGACCCGTTCGCCCACGGATACCGCCACGTAAAGCACCTGCTTGTGCCGTCCGCCGCTTTCGGCGTCCAGGGACAGGCAGGGCCGCATCGCGCCGATGAACTCCATCTCGCCGATCTCCGCCTTCTCCAGGGTAAAGCCGTTGTCCTTCGCCTGCTGCTCAAAGGACGCCCTGCCCTCCTCCAGCAGGGCGACCGCCGGGTCCTCCGCGCCCTCGGCGGCGCTGTATACGTTGATGCGGATCATGTTGACCGCGCCGGCGATGTGCATGCTGGCGTCCCCGAAGGCGTAGCAGGTCAGCGCCTCGCCCGCGTCCAGCTTTCCCAGCAGGGCCGCGGCATCGTTCCAGGCGCAGCCGTTGGCCTCGTCAAGGGCCTCCCCGGCGTAGGACTGCTCCATGCCGGAAAAGCCGGTGGCCGAAAAGGCGATGCCCAGATCGTCGTTCACGTAGGTCGTGTCCTCCATGTGTCCCAGTTCAAAGGCCGCGTCCTCGGCCAGGGCGGCGGCGCACAGCAGCGCCAGGATCATCAGCATTGCAAGGGTCTTCTTCATGAGAACAGTCCTCCTTATCGGTGTTTTCGTGGTTTGTCTCCGTCGGTGAAGCGCGATAATGGCGGTGCCCTGAAGGTGTCGAGTGCCTGTCTCCTTGGATCACCTCCCGGCTGCCTGCTGATCCAGGAGGTCGTCCACGGCCCGGTTGCCCTGGCCGGTGGCGATCACCTGCAAAAACAGCGCGTCGCCCACGGCGGTCCGCAGCCCGACCTTCTGGTGATAGACGTTGATGTCAGGCCCGGGCTGCTTCTTCGTGATGTAGGCCTCCCGGTCCGCGGGCACATAGACCTTCCCCAGCGCCTCGGCGCCCCTGGCCTTTTTCAGCATCCGCTGGGCGGTAAACGGCACGGGCTCGCCCATGGCGGTGACGAAGTTGCCCACCGACGCCGCCACGGCGACGATCGCGCCGATCGTCATGATGAGGGGCACGTGGCTGTTGAAAAAGCCCTTGTTCATGGTATCGATCATTGCAAAGACCAGTATGTTCGCCACAAATCCACCCAGCAGCCCGACGACGGCCAGACCGATGGCGCTGGAGCGCTTCTTCTGCGCGACGCAGCGGTTGCAGACGACATACCGGTCCGCGCCGCTGAAGTTCTCCGTCGTGACAGTGGTCGTCCGGGTCGTCTTGTAGTTGACGCGGGTCGTGGTGGAGGTGGCGTTGACGTCCACCACCAGAAAGCGCACGTCGTTCTCCGGGTTCGACGCGCCGCAGCACATGCACGTCCGGGTTTCCATAAGTCATGCTCCTCTCCTTCGCTTCTGTTCGTAGTAATGGGAAATTGACAGGTTGGACGAGTTAATAACGTTTAATTTCCGTTTTATTGAATTGTTTTCTTGGTTTGTTTTCTGCTATTTAACATATAGGGTATAGAACGCCTTTGACCTGGATTCCGACAGGGGGGGTGATACCTCCTTCTCCTGGTTGCGTCAGTAATTGTGGATGATGGTTCAGAGCTTGATTCCCATGGGAACGCTCCTTACGTGTATGGGTCCGGATCACCCGGCTTCATCGAGCGCCGGGTCCCGCATGACCCGCAGGAGGGACCAGTCCGCCATCTCGACGCTGCCTTCAAATTCGTTGTACCGGGGATTCGCGATCACCAGGATCGCCCCTTCCCGGGGACATTCGTCGCTCATGAAGTTGATGATCATGCTCTCTTCGCCGTTGCCGGAAAACAGGTTGACGGCGCCGGTATCATCCGCGGCGACCGCGAGCACAGGATTCAGGATTTGGGTGACCTTCAGAAGGAGCATGCAGTCGCCGCATTCTCCCTTTGCGTCCAGCCATTCCCGGATGGTCACGAACCTGCTTCCTTCTTCGGCCTGCGCTATACACGAAAGAAGAGCGAGGACGAGGACAATGGAAAGCGCCAATGTGGTGGCTTTATTCATGGATGGTCAGCTCCCTTCGTCAGATGCGTCAGATGAGCCTGTCCCCGTCGGCTCAACCGCCCACGGGGACAGCTCCCGCAATGGCTTGTCTGTTGAGGTGAACGTCACCCGCCTATGACCGCTTCATAGACGTATCTGGTCACATTGTCCTCGCTCATGAAGGCGATGGACACCGGGACCGCTTCTTTGTAAACGGCAGGGTTGTAATAGATCACCTGAACGTAGTAGCCAACTTCACCGCCTGCAACAACGTCAGAGGCAAGCTCGTTGTTCAGGGTAAAGTCGGCGTTGCTCCAGCCCTTTCCGTCGCCCGTCCAGCTGAAGCTTTCTTTGTACAGCATCTCCCCAAACAGCTGTTTCGCCTCAACATCGTAGGCGGCTGTATTGCGACAGCTGTAGCCGAACACCACATACTGTTCCGTTTCATCGCTCTCCCGGGTCTTGTCATACCGGAAGACAACCGGATAACCCGATGTGAAAATGCGCCGGATCTGATCCATCGGCTTCACGCATTCAAGGGCATAGGTGCACTCCTTGGTGGTCAGGAAGGGCTCGCCCAGCGCGAGGTGGACAGTCAGCGCTTCCTCGTCGCGCGGCTCCGGTACGGCGTTTTCCGGATAATAGACGTCCATGTCGCCGCCAACGCCGTGGTATACGATCTCCATCTCCACGGCATCGTCGCCCGCGAGGAAGCGCAGGTCGCCGTTTTCCTCCGTCGCGCTGTCCTTCAGCGCATATCCCGCCTCGGCCATGGCCGTGCCCAGGGCCTGATAGGCGTTTTCGGACACGTATGAATAGTGATAGACGAGCCTTCCGTCGTCGTTCTTCTTGACGCTCTCGTGGTCGTACCAGCTCACCTGTTCCAGGCTCGGCATCGCCACGGCCTCCGGCGCCTGCGCCTCCGGCTCGGGCTCGGAAAGCGAAGGCAGGATGGACTCGGCAAGGCAGGCTGTCGTCAGAAGCATGACAAGTATCAAAGCAACGGAAATGATATAACGCACCGATATTCCCCCTCCGATTGTCGGCAAGTCGTTCAAGCCATGTTCATATTGAATCGCGGTCTGTCATGGCTGCACCGTGGCGCCGGTCAGAAGTCGCTCCAGCTCTCCCAGTCCGACCCCACGCCCTCGGCGTCGGGGTTGTCCTCCTGCACGTTCACGGTGATGGTGGAGGCGTAGTTGCGCTTCAGCGCCACCAGCTGTTCACCGCCCTCGAAGGTCATGATCTCGTAGCTGCCCTCGTCGCCGAAGGCCTCGTCCTCGCCGTACCAGTCGTGGCCGGTGCCGTCCTTGATGAGGTAGCTGCCCGCCGGCAGCCCGGTGGTGGCCTTGCCGGTGCCGCCGATGAACAGCGTGCGGGCCAGCGTGCCGTCCTCGGTGTAGATCTTCACCAGCATGGCGGTGTCTGGGTCGGTATTGAACTGCACGGACAGCTGGGTATCGCCGCCCGGCACGTCGGGATTTTTGTACAGCTGGCCGGTCTTTGGCCATTCCTGTACGCAGGCCGCGGCCCGTTCCTCCCAGTCGCCCCAGCCGCTCTGCTCGAAGGCCTGCTTCGCGCTGTAGTACTTCCCCTGAAGCGCGAGGGCGCACCCGCGCATGTGGTCGAATTCACCGTCGAGCCGCCCATACATCAGGCCGTCCGCCCCGTCCGGGTCCGTGACCGTCAGCAGCCGGGGCAGCAGCGCGGCATACTGCGCCGCGTCCAGGGATTCGGTCTGTTCCAGCCCGAAGGCCGCCTGTACCGCGTTCAGCGCGGCGATGGTCTTGGGGCCCACGTTGCCGTCCACGGCGATGTCCTGGCCAAAGGCCACCAGCGTCTGCTGCACGCCCCTGGCCGCGTCGCCCCTGCTGCCCTTTTGGATGACCTCGCCCGCCAGCAGGGCGCTGTAGGTGTCGCGGTACACGTCCACGTCCAGGGCGTCCAGCACCTCGTCCACGTCCACCTCGCCGATGGCGGCAGGCGCGGATTCTCCCTCGATGGGTTCTTCCTCTATGTGCCTCTCCTCCACGGGTTCCTTCGTCGGCGTGCCGACCACCGGGATCGACGCGTCCGCTTCATCGATGGGTGCGAAGCCCAGCTCGACCTCCAGGTTCGCTTCGCCGTCGTAGAATTCGTTGAACTTTTCATAGTGCCGCGCCTGGGTCGTGCCGCTGTGGCGCAGCACCAGACGCCCCTTCTCGAAGGCCCATTCATAGGTATCGCCGTCGGGCAGGAAGGAGATCTTCTCATCCTCGATGCGATAGCTGTCGCCGAGGATGGACAGCGGCGGCAGGTCGAAGGGCACCTCCGGCGCCTCCTCCAGCAGCGAGGCGACGTCGATGTCCGTGTCCAGCAGCCCGTCCGCGCCAAAGGTCAGGTGGGTGCCGATGCCCTTGTGCAGGTGCAGCGAGGCGGACACGTCCAGCGAGTGAACGTCACCCCCCTGCCGGCACTCGGCCCGAAGCGTCACCAGCTTCCAGCTGCCCAGCACCGCCACGGGGCCGTCCTCAATGGAGGGTTCGGGCGTGGGCTCGGGGGTCGGTTCCGGCGTCGGCTTGGGGGTCGGCTCCGGCGTTGGTTCAGGCGTCGGTTCGGGCGTTGGTTCAGGCGTGGGTTCCGGCGTAGGCTCAGGCGTAGGCTCCGGCGTCGGTTCGGGAGTCGGCGTCGGTTCGGGGGTCGGTTCGGGAGTCGGCTCCGGCGTGGGCTGTTGCAGCTTGAAGTCCACCAGCTCGGTCAGCCTTTTGATGGCCTCGTCCACGCAGTAATCGCCCCGTCCGCCGCCGCCCATGGGGATGCCGTTGATGACGGTGATGCTGATGGTGGCCGGCGGCTCCCTCGTGGCCACGATCTCGTCGTATAGCGCGCCCGTCTCCAGGTCGAACAGCTTCAGCCAGGTCGTCGTCCGCTCGGCGGGACCGCCACCGCCGCTGTAGAAGCCCACGTTGGTGTAGACCGGGTAGACGACCGCCGCCCATCGGGCCGTGTCGAAATCCTTTGCCCGGTATTCCCGGGGGAATTCCCGTTCGTCGTCGGATTCGGCGGTGAGCACACTGAAGGGCGTGGACGTCTCGCTGGTGGAGCTGTAGAGGGCCACGATCACATTCCCGTCGCAGGGGGCCTTGAACAACTCATTGCCGGTGTCCGCCACGGCCTTCACATGCAGCGCGTTCAGGGCCGCAATGTCGGCGGGAAGGGGCGTGGGCGTCGGCTCCTCCGTCGGCTCCGGGGTGGGCGTGGGCGTGGGTTCCGGCGTCGGGGTCGGGGTGGGCGTCGGGGTGGGTTCCTCGGTGGGCTCCGGGGGCAGAGGCGCATCCGGTACCCGTTCGCACTCGGCAGTATAGGAATAGCTGCCGCCGGAAGCGAAGGTCGTGGTGATATCCAGCTTCAATACGCCGTTCTCCAACGCCCAGGCGCCCTCGCAACGGGCGATGCCCAGCTGATTGCCGGCGGGGATATCCACGGAAAAGGCGTTGTCATCGCTTGAAATCGTGAAGGGGTAGCTCTCGTGGTAGCCGTTCTGGTCGAAGGTATATGCGCCGCTGCCGTCGGCGTTCACGGTGGCGGACAGGTCGATGGACGGGCCGCCGTTCTTCGGCCTGCCGACGCCCCGCCATTCGCCCACCAGCCCGGCGGGGACGGCGGCATCTCCGCTTTCGTCGGTGTCCCCCGCCTGCCACAACAGCGCCGCGCCCGCCTCCTTGCCGTCGGGATAGAGCCAGACGGCGTCGGGCATGGCGTCGGTGGGCAGGGTATAGGCGTACTCCGCCTGGCCGCCGTTGATGCTGACATTGACGGTGTGGGGCATGACCCGCTCCCCGCCGATCTCCGCCACGGCCAGGGCCGGGGTCCTCGGCGCGCCACCCACAATGGGAATGCCATTCCCGCCGCGAACCTTCACCACCAGTTCACCGTCGACAACTTCAGCGCCTTCAAAGACAAGATGGTAGGTCTCGTTGTTGAACTCCACGTCCGCCGCGCCATGATCGGCCAGGGCGGGCAGGCTGCCCAGCGCCAGCAGCAGCGCGAGCAGAATTGACAGCAGCTTCTTCATTGCGGTAGCCTCCCGTTTGAATTGAAGTCGGTCATGGATGGTCGGCATGTGGCGGCCCGGGGGCCGCCACTACAGGGTGTAGCATTCGCAGCGGCGGCGCCTGCGCCGCCATTCTTTGCGGGGTTCCGTGACGGCAGATTGCCGCCGCTACGGGTTGGGCTGGTCGTTTGCCAGCAGCAGGGGCACCAGCGCGGCGAGGCCGGCGGCGTCCAGCTTGTCGGCTCGGGGCAATTCATACTGATCCTGCACCGCGTTCAGGGCGGTGATGGTCTTCGGGCCGACGATGCCGTCGGCCCTGACATCCTGCCCGAAGGCCGCCAGCAGCTGCTGCAGGCCCTTCGCCGCGTCGCCCCGGCTGCCCTCGCCCAC
>JAZSAA010000097.1:0-38192 GCA_045601625.1 Clostridia bacterium
GCTGGGCACCCCCGCAAATTTTCTCGGCGGACCGGGGGGGAGTGCCGTTTCATCTGTCCGCGGGCGCGCAGCGTGCGCAGGAGGGCAAAACATAAGCGCCGCAACGGTTTCCCGCTGCCGCGCTGTTTTTTCGATCCGGCCCGTATGGCCTGCGGTCAATACCAGTATTTCCCGCCCTTGCCCTTTTCCGGGTGCGCCTTATTATGGCAGGCCTCGCACAGCGCCCGCCCGTTGCTCACGTCATATTGCAGCTCCGGGTATTCGTCCCGGTGCTTGACATGGTGCGCGGTGGTCGCGGCCACAGGCAGGCCGTTCCTGTCCACCCGCCCATAGCGCCTGCACTCCTCGCACAGATAGCCCGCCCTTTTCAGCACCAGCTCGCGCCAGCGGCGGTGCTTCGGGTCCGTATAGTAAGCATCATGCGGCACGCTGTATATCCCCACCTCATCCCTCCCGGGTAAAGGAACAAAACCCCGGGCGCTCCAAAACGCAAAAAGGGACGCGCCAGGCTTTCTTGCCTGGGCGTCCCCGCATGATTTTGTTATACCATAACACAGCCGTTTTTCGTTGTCAACGTATGATACCTAAATTTCTTTTTTCAGATCTCCACGTCCTCCAGGTCAAAGGGCGAATCGTTCACCATTTTTTCAAAGTTCTCCAGCGCCACCCCGATATAGATCAGCGTCGTGGCCGGGCTTTCGTGGTAGAACCATTCCTGCAATATGGCAATGTTCTTGTGCTTTTTGTAATAGTGATAGCCAAACGTCTTGCGCATGGTGTGGCAGCCCATGCTTTCCTTCACGCCGCAGATCCTTGCGATCTCCTTCATGTCCGCCCGGGCCGTCTGCCGGGTAATGGGCTTGGGCTGTCCGCCGGCCGTCCGCTTCCGGCTGCGCAGCAGATAGGCGCTGTCCGGCAGCTCCTGGCACCTGGCCTGCACCACCTTGCGCACCGCCACCGGCACCGGAATGGTGATCTTGTGCGCGCCCTTCTTGTGTGCCTGCTTTTTCGGCAGATAGGTATAGGCCCGCGCCCGGCGCAGGTCGCCCACCCGCAGCTCCAGCATGTCGCTGATCCGCATGCCCATGTTGATGCCCACCACCCACATCAGGAACATCCTTTCCCCGCGGAAGCCCCTTTGCCTGCTCAGCGTCTGGGTGATGTCCCGCACTGTGTCAATGTCCCTGATCGGTTGCAGCTGTACGCCCATGTTTCAATCTTCCTTTTCTAATGGTCTGGCAGGTTCGCGCCCGGTCCCGCGTCCCAGCCTATATAATGAAGCATCTGTTTTCCTTCCCGCCGGTTTCCTGCCAATTTGTCATGTACACATTATGTGATGGTTCGCGCCGCTTGCTGGGCATGCGGGATGTGAAATTCGGATCAGATCCGAATTTCCCCCAGCGCCTCCGCCACGGCCTTTTCCCGGTCGCTGCTCTCCATCATGATGGCCACCCGCTCTTCCAGGTCCTCAATCCGCCTCTGCTGGGCGTCCAGCAGCACCGCCGCCTCCCCGCAGATCTCCTCGGTATGCTTCGCGTTCACGATCCCGATCTGCCGCACGTCCTGCAGTTCGCGGATCAGCCGGTCAACCTTTTCCATGTTTATGCTTCCACCGCCATCCACTTCTTTATCTGCCGCCTGCATTCCGGGCACAGATCTATTCGCCTGCGCCGGATGCGGCACCACTCCGCGGAATACTTAATTTCTGTCAGCTGATAGTCCGATATGCCCGTCGGGCTCACGCCCTCCGCCCTGAACGTCGCCCCGCATCTATCGCAAATCTTCGCTTTCATCTTCTTCTTCCTCCTCCATCCTCGCCAGCCCGGCCTGCACGGCCAGCAGGGCCAGGTTGATCACGTAGTTGTCCTGATACCTGCGCACCGTGATGCGGTGCAGCCCCAGGGCCTGGGCCGCTGCCGCCTGGCTGAATTTTTTGTCGTACATCAGGCCGCTCACCGTGCGCTCCAGGGTGCCATCGGGATAGATCCTGTCCATGCGGGTAAACAGGTCATCCCAGGCCAGCGCCTGCCGCAGCCTGTCCTCCGCATCCACCACCCGGATGGCCGCCCGCTCCAGGCCGTCCCCGCGCCCGCTGCCATGGCTGCCGCCGTCCGCGTCCGGCGCCTGGGCGCGCACGCTCTCCGCCGTCTGCCGCGCCTCTCGCAGCTGCTCCTCGGCGACCAGGATGGCCGTGTATCGCGCCCGGCGGCGCTTTTCGCACAGGGCGTACAGCCCCGCAGGGATCGTCATAGGTTTGCCTCCATTCGCCGTACCACGGCTTCCAGCTCCTCATCGGTGTACCATCGCTGGGTGTAGTTCTGAAATGGCACCCGCTTGCCCAGGCTGCCGCTGGCCTGCTCCTCGTCCCGGATCTTCCAGCATCGCAGCGCCGCCCGCCAGTCCTCAATGGGCCAGCCCCGCGCCCCGTAATAATCCAGGAATTTCAGCGGGTTCAGCTGCAGGCCGATTTCCGCGCAGTACGTCCGCACCTCCTCCACCGTGGGCGGCGTGAAGGCGCGGCGCGGGCCTTTTTGTTTCCCTCTCTGTTTATGATTAATATTAATATTCTCAGAAGTACGGTAGTTAGTATATGCCTCCTCTTTGCCATCCTTTTTGGGTATATTTTCATACCCAAACCCCGTGTCAAAATCCGTGGCAGCGTCCTCTTTTTCGCCTTCCTCGCGAATCCCCAGCGCCGCCCAGTTGATGGCATATTCCGGCTGCTTCGCCCGCCGGTCGCCGGGCGTGAATCGGATCAGCCCCAGCTCCGCCAGCCGCCTGCGGGCCTCCCGCAGGGTGTTGTCCCGCCCGGAGCCCGTAAAGGAGGTGTGCACCAGCAATTCGTTGTTGCTGATCTCCTGCATGCCCTTGGGCCACCGGCGGTCATTCAGCACGCGAAAAATGGCCAGGAACAGCATCACGTCGTTCCCGCCCATGTTCCGCCTGGCCGCGAAGTCCTGAAATTTCAGCATTGCCTTTACAAAATTGATCACGGGTTGCTCTCCTTCACCTTGTCCCACGCCGCCTGGGCGGCCCGTAATTCGTAGCCCTTGTACACGCGCACCGATCCCCGGCGCCTGTATTTCCCGTTCATGTGCCGCTGGATGATCTCGCGCTCCGCCGCGTTTTCACAGCGCGTCAAATAATCCCGCTGCAATGCCGCAGCGGATTCCGCCCAGCTGCCATAGCGCGCGCCTTCCTCCGCCGTGGCCGTCCGTAAAAAGGGCAGGCGGCAAATGCACCCGCCCGGCACCGGCGCCACCTCACTCACCACCTCCGGCCAGTAAATGGCCCGCTGCGCGGGGTAGCGAAGCACGGCCAGCACCCGCACGATGGGGTTCACCGTCCCCGCGTGCCCGTGCTGCCCGTCGTCCAGTCTCTCGCACAGGTATTCCTCGCCCAGGTCAGGGCGGCCGCAGATCACAAGCTCCAATTCTCATCCTGTCTGTTCCCTTCTCACGGCTTACGCCCCGTGCGGCGTTATTGGTGGCCCGCCCTGGCCTCGAACCAGGCTGACAGATGGCACGCTGTCAGGCCCTCCCGTGACGCGGGCCACGATGCCCCGCCGAAGCGGGGCAGATCGTCATATCATGCCATTGTCCTGCAGCTGCTTGCGCAGCCGGTTCACGTTGTCCGGGCTGCCGGCCTTGCGCAGCACGGGCCGCCTGATCAGCTGCAGCACCACGGCATAGGGATAGGCGCCCGATGCCGGGATGCCCAGGCTTTTGCGGCGCTGGTGCAGCGTGGCCTTTTTGATGCCCGTGGCCTCGCTGATCTCGCCCATGGTGTACAGCCGGTCCTTCCTTTGCCGTGGATCGCCCTCAATCAGCACGCCCATCATGTCACCTCCGTCATGCCTTCCCCTGATTGTGGGGGAAGGTGGCCCCGCGCAGCGGGGTCGGATGAGGGCGAGGCGGCGTCCACAGCCCGCCGCCGTCGCACCAGCGCGTAGCTTGTCCAGTTGTCGATCTGCTGCAGGGTCAGTTCCATGTCCCGCAGCGGGATGTCGTGCAGATCCTTTACGCCGCAGCTGCCCAGCACGTCCTTTTTGATGGCCGACCGGAAAGCCGCGCTGTGGACGCGCGGATCCAGGCTGTATTTGTCGCACAGCGCCTCCGCCCGCTCCCGTATGTGCCCGGCCAGGCTCCGGGCCTGCTGGTGGTTCACCGTCACGGTGCGCTCGTTGTCCCGCTTCATGGCTTCCACTTCCTTTTGCAGCATCAGCAGGGCGGCGGTCAGCTCCCGCACCTGGCGGGTAAAGATCTCCGCGTCCTCCTGGCGGATCACCACATAGCCGGGTGTTTTAACGGGCTCGATGTCCAGCTTCGGCACATCCGGCACGGCGAGGGATTCAAGCAGCTCACTCATGTCATGACACCCCCTGCCGGCAGCTGGTCTTTCAGCTTTTTGAAATAATCCAGCAGATCCCCAAGAGAATCAACCAAACTTTCCGCCGCGCTGTGCGCGTCATCCAGGTATTCGATTTGTTCTTTTAGGGTGGTTACGTCATAATTGCCATATAGGCGGTGATGAAGTAGTTCCGCCACGTCATCTCCGCATTTTTCCCTTACCAAACGCTCCAGGTCATTGTCGGACAAGAGCGGGAAGGTGTTATCTGCATAAACAAAGGGGTATTCGCTCACACCACCGCCCCCTCCGCATCCAGCGGCCCGCCTTCCAGGGCGTCGGCCATCTCGTCGCACCACTCCCGGATGCCCTTCACCAGACTGGCATAGCGCTGCCGGTTGTACAGGCTGCCCATCTCCTCCCGGTCATAGGGCAGCAGCTGCACCGCGATCAGGAAGGTGTTGGCCGCGCCCTGGGCGGCGGTGTATTTGTCCGCGGGCTGCCCGTGCTGTTCCCGGCGCAGCCTGGCCAGCTCTGCCTCGGCGGCTGCCGCCCGGCTTTCCGCCTCCTCGGCGGCCTGGGCGGCCTCCTCCATTTCGGCCTGGTGGTGGGCGGCGGCCATCTTGAGCTCCTGGTAGTCGTCCGGGGCCTCGATCACCTTCACCGTGCGCGGCTCCTGGGTCTGCAGCTCCTCGATACGCTGGGCCCGGTAGTCCGCTTGCTGCTTCCAGTGGACGGCACTGTCCTGGTAGATCTTGGTGTTGTCCTTTTCCTTCTCCAGGGCCGCCGCCATCTCATTGCGCGCCCGCAGGGCATCGTCTTTCTCTTTGATCAACCGCTTGATCTCCGCGGCGCTCTTGCTGTCCACATCGTTCTCCTGGGCGAACGTTTCCCGCTCCCCCGCGGGCAGGCTCAGCAGCGCCATCACCTTGGTGGGCGGCAGCTCCGCCAGCGGGCTATCCAGGTCAATTTCGGACGCCAGTCGCATCCATTTGTCCGCCGCCGATACACCAAAGCCCATCTCCCGCAGCCAGGGCAAAAACTTGCCGTGACCCAGCAGCTCCTTGGCGTCCAGCAGATCCCGCCCGATGGCGATGTAGTCCCGGGCCATGTGCTGTGCCCGCATGCGGATGTCCGCGCTGATCTCCTCAATCGTGCGCGAAGGTAAGTTCTGAACGTGTGCCATGCCGTTCAACCTCCTGTGTTATTTATTCCATTGTTCCATCAGCTGCCGGATCACGCTGCCGCCGTAGGCGTCCTTTGTCATGTCCATAAATTCCTCCGGCGTAAATTCGGCCTTGTCGATGTCGATGTCCCGATCCTGAGCAAATTGCTTTCTGCCCATTTCGCAGCTCCCGGTCAGGAAGTGGTGCCAATCGTAAAACATGCGGGCCGGGTACTTGAGCCCTGCCGCAAATTTGCGCTTGAATTCCGCAATCTTTTCCTCCACGGGCAAATCATCAAGGATCTTTGCTTCCAGTGCGGCGCGGGCATCATTCAGCGTCTCTCCATGGGCATAGTAATGGCCAGACTTGGCAATATAACAGGGTGTGGTGGTCAGGTCCTTGTTCAGTATCCGCCCCCTGGCAATGTCGCCGTGCACGTGATCGATCAGCGTGGGAACGCTGTCGATCTTGTGCACGGCTTCATTTCCGTATTTTTTCACGCCGTCGCCGTAGCCGTAGCCGGAGCCGTAGCCGTCGCCGGAGCCGTAGCCGGAGCCGTCGCCGTCGCCGTAGCCGTAGCCGTCGCCGTCGCCGTAGCCGTAGCCGTCGCCGTAGCCGTAGCCGTAGCCGTAGCCGTAGCCGGAGCCGGAGCCGTCGCCGTAGCCGGAGCCGTAGCCGGAGCCTTTATGCACGGTATAATCCGGCGTTACGAACGCCTGGATCAGCCGCTCTTTTACATCTTCCACAGCGCCACGCTCCTAATGCTTTCTGTCGCCATTTCAGTACAAGGGATGATCTGGATCGCTTCCAGCACGGTCATTTGCGGCACCTCCACGGTGATCTTGCACGCGCCCGGATTCTTTACGCCGTCCACGGCCAGCTGCTCCACGGCTGCCGCGCCGCTCCAATACCACACCTTGCGGACGTTCGCCATGTCCACCTCGCCGCCGCGGCGCTCCCGGATCTGTCCGAAGAACACGCCCGCCTGGGCGCACCGGACAATGAAATACTGTTCCTTTGCCATGTAATCCACTCCTCTTTGCGTTTATTGAAAGGGCAAATCCCTTTCCGTCTCTCTCAGGGTCTTGTTCACGGCCCGCATCATCTCCATGCCGCCGTCCCGGCGGCCGCTCAGGTACGCCAGGGCCATGTAGTGGGCCAGCAGCCGCATGGCGTCCTCGGTCATGCGGCCGATCTTCACCCGGCAGATCTCCCGGCTCATGTAGCTGAGCACCAGCAGGGTCTCCTTTTCGTTGTCCAGGGTGCGCTCCACCGTGCTGGCCGCGCAGCCGTTGCCCAGGTCCATCCGTTCCATTGTTTCACCTCCCGCCCCGCCCGGGGCCGCTTGCCGGCGCGGCCTTTATCGCCGCTCCGGTGCTGTCACGCCCGGACGGAGCCTTGCCCGTCTTTCCGGGCTGCCTGCGGATTGGGGTTCACCACACCCCGCTTACTACGACTTCACCGTCTTTCCGGCGTGCCAGATCTGAAGTTTTATGCCGCCCGCGGAATCGCGGCGGAATTGGTGTGGGCCCGGGGAGGCGCGCCCCGGCCGCCGGGTACATAACTCCCGGCGGGCATACTGTGCGCCCGCATATCGCGGGATCAGGCACTTTCCACACGTCCATGCTTTCACATATACTTGTAGATTTTGATCCCGCGCCCCGTCTTTCCGGGGTGCCATTCACAGGGAGGATTGCGCCCAGCATCGTGTGCTCCGCAATGCTGAGTGGTGCCGTGGGCGGGCCGTGAGCCCGCATGGGGCGCGATATGATGAAAGTCTGGAGGAATTTCTCATGATCGCACGGGTTTGGTGTCCGCGCCCCGTCCTTCGCTTGAACGACCACGGCATGCGGCCGGCAGCAGCCGGCCGTCGGATCAGTCGTTTTCTTTCAGCTTCTGCGCCAGTGATTTCAGAAAGTCGGGCATCTCTTTTTTGCGCGCCTCGTCCAGAATCTCGGCAACCTTTGCCGCTGCCTGCATTCTCGGCTCATTTGCCATGCAGGCAGCAATCTCCAGCGCGTTGATGTCGTGCAGGACCAGTTCAGCTTTGGTGCGTCCTTTGTTTAACAGCAGCCCGAAGCCGTTGCACTCGAGACCGTCCAGAATCCGCTGATCGGGCATTTCATCCGCGGAGAGCTCCACGCCCTCGATGGCCTCCACCTTGATCCGATACTTCATTTGTTCCATGTTCATGCTCCTTTCTATGTTCGCGGCTTTTCGCCGGAATCAGCACTCCATGCCCACATACATGGCCCGGCTCACGTCCCGGATCATGTATCCGTAGCCGTTGCCCATCTGGTAGCGCGCCAGCCCCTGCTCTTTCAGCCAGTCGCGCACGCAGCGCACGTCCCGGCCCCAGAACCGCGCCAGCTCCGGCGCGTTGATCATCCGGCCACCCTGGGCAAAATCCGCCAGCTCGTCATAGATTGCCTGCTGGCCCGGCGGCATCCTCAGCCTGGGCACATTCTCCATCCCCTTCCTCAAACACATGGTCCATCCGGCGCGGCGCGTTTGTCATCTTGTCCGCCCGGATCTCCGTGGCAAATCCATCCTCCGCCAGCGCCAGGGGCGCCCCGTCCGGCCCTGTCAGGGCACAGGCGGCGTCCGGCGTCAGGTAGCACAGGTGCTGATACAGCCCGTTGTAAAAGCACACCGTGCCCCGGCAGCTGGCGTTCTTGCGCGGATCGCACAAATACAGTTCTTGCTTCTCCATCTTAAAAATTGTCCACCGTCAGCAGCCACGCCACCATCTCCTCGATGTGGCTGTCGATCATCTCGGCCTCCTCCAGGTCGCGCCGCTCGTCCTCGCTCAGCGCCTGGCCCTCCTGCCCCAGCACCGCCTGGGCCTGGGTGCTCATCACGGTGGCGCCTCGGCGCACCGCGTCCAGTTCCTCCCGCGCCAGCTTCCCCCGGCTGCGGGCCGTGAAGCAGTACATGAATGATAGGGTATTGATCAGCTCTTTGAACATCACACGTCCACCTCCTTATATTGCTGGGCCGCCAGCTCGCTGTATTCATAGGCGGCGGCATCATATCCGGCAAACTTGGCAAGACTGCTGCAGAACGCCTCGGCCTCGAGATATGCGTCAATCGTTTCTTCGCTCTCGATGCCGTTATCGTAGTCATACAGCAGCCCGGCCATCTCGTCGCTCATGGGCACGGTGATGCGATTTTTCTTATACTCCCCGGGATTGCTCATGAGGCAGGTGATGGTGATCCTTTTCATGGCGTGATCTCCTTTGGCGCTTGATGTGCTGGTCTGCTGCTCATGTAATCGCCGTTTTCATAGCCCGCCAGTGCTGCCAGATAGGTACACAGCATGTCAGCGTTTGCAAAGGCTCGGCTTGTGTCTGCCGATCTGATGCCATGGTCATAGCCTTCCAGCAGCCATGCCGTCTCGTCGCTCATAGGCACGGTGATTGCGTTCGCCGTTTTCTCGTCGTGCTTGGTCATGCGGTAGGTGATGACGATCCATTTCATAGTGCCCACTCCTTTAAACTGTTTCCTTTACGATCGGAGCCCCGTGCAAATCCGTCTCGGCAAATGCGGGATTTGTAGTTGCGTCGCAAAATGATTCCGGATCAAACGGATTGATCACAGCGCAGAACCGCTTGTCGCAATCCTTGTTGATCTCTGGGTTACAAAAGTAATAAGTGTGGGCCGCATTTTCAGCTTCCCGCGCCGCTTCCACAAACCGGCGCAGCTCTTGGGCGGCGTGTACGGCTGCGGGCCCTGCCCCGGAAATGAACGCCTCCGCCGCACAATGCAAAGCATTGGCTAAACCGGAAAAATCAGCAGACCCCGTAATGCCTCCGCTGGCGTCCGTTGTTTTGAACGTGGGCGGCATCTCCAACTCGTCCCCCGTTTTCAGCAGCCATAGCGCGCGAATGTGGATCAGCTTCCAATGCTTTTCCCAATAGTCCGCATGCGTCCACCCAAGGATTCTGCACTCATGCAGCATAGCGTCGGCGTCGCTGCGCTGAAGGCCCAAGCTCATGATCAGCCGCTTCAATCGCTTTTTGGTCATATTCCTTTTTCCTCCTGGATCAGATCCTCCATGGTGCAGCGCAGGGCGCGGGACAGTTTGTAAAGGGTGCTGCCCGCGGGATCCGCCGTCTTTCCGGTCTCGATCTCGCAGATCACGGGCTGGGGCACCCCGCTGCGGGCGCTCAGTTCCGCCTGGGTCATGGCGCGCTTGGTGCGAATTTCTTTTAAGTTGGTTTTCATCTTCACCTCTCTCGTCTCAATTATCACAAGTCTGATATTGATCACGTCTAAAATATCACAAGTCTGTTATATTGTCAATAGCCACAGCGATAATTTTTTTGTATAATGATATTGCTATGGCGATATTATTAAAAAGGAGGCGGCAGTATGAGCGTAGTCGGTGACAATATCAAATCCATGCGCAAAGCATTGCACATGTCGCAAATGGCTCTTGCGCAGCAGTCAGGCATCAGCCAGGCAGCGATTAGCGCAATAGAAAGTGGAGCAATAACTCGGACACCGTACACTGACACGATAGGTAAAATCGCCAGTGCCCTGGGTTGCACCGTGAGTGAATTAATGGGCGATGTGGAAACAGAAACAAAAGAATACACCCATGATGAGCTGCGGCTGCTGGCCATCGTCCAGCGGCTTAACTCCCTGGGTGTAGAAAAAGTGATCGAGTACGCCAGTGACCTGGCAGATAACGATAAATATACGCAAGAGGCGTCCGCCGCCTCGGTCATTTGACCGTTTTGATCGGCGGGCAGAAATAGGAGAGAGCAAAATGAAATATTTGTCTTATGACCTTGAGACGCCAAATCCTCGCAATGATACTGTTTGTGCCGTTGGATGGGTGCTGATGGAAGAACAAAATGAGATATCGCGTGGGTATAGCCTTATTGATCCTGAGGCAGAATTTAGTCCTTATAGCATCCGCGTTCATGGTATAACGGAATCCAAGATAAAGGGGGCGCCTACGTTTGCCCAATATTGGGGAACCACGCTGCTTCCGATCATGGGCGGGGCTTGTGTGATTGCTCACAGCGCAGGGTTTGATATGTCCGTCACGGCAAAAGCACTTGCCAAAGCGGGGATCGAGCCGCCTCGCATCAAATATCTGGATACGGTCGACGTTTTCAGCGCCCTATGTCCTGGGCAAAGTTATAAGCTGAGCGATCTGGCGGACTTCTATGGCATTGATTATCAGGCTCACCATGCTGGGGAGGATGCCGCCGCGCTGGTGCAGACGCTGGATGCCTTGCGCAAAGAACGGGGATATGCGGATTTTTCAGCTATGTTTACGGAGGCTGGCGTGTGCTTCAGGTCCATGCGCCCAGTAGAAAACGTGCAGCAGAAGCGAATGGGCCCCTATGAGCGCCACCAGGCCCGGGTGAAGGCTATGATCGATGGCGCAAAAGAGAAAAACGTGGATTTGACAGATATACACTTTGGTTTTCATGGTGACCTGGCCGAACCGCAGATTGAACGGAAGGGCGGCCTTGATGTGATCATTGAGGCTTTGGGCGGTGTATTCCATAAAAACGTCAGCGGCAAATTAGATTATTATGTCTGCTTTGACGATGAAATGACGGGCACAGTTGAAAAGGCAATTCAGCTTAGTCGCGATCCGCAATATCATTTACAGATCATTGATACAGACGCCTTTTTAGATCTGCTGGGCTATCGTACCCCTGCGCCCAATCTCAATGGCCCTGCTGCCATCCGTTCCCGAAAGCGTCGGGAACGGGAGGAATTCCTTCAAGCGTTCCGGGCAGCTGAAGCAGAGAAAGCCGCCCGGGCTGCCGCACGCGAGAAACGCCGGGCGGAAAAGAATGCTGCGACACTTTCTCCTGCCAAACAGCAGGGACGCGGTGTGATTCAGATGGCCGATGACGGTACAATCATCAAGGAATACGATACAGTGGCTTCAGCTGTATCAGAGACAGGCGTTAATCCCAAATGCATTCGTGATGCAGCCAGTGGGAAGCAAAAACATGCCGGTGGTTTCTGCTGGAAGTATAAAGAATAAAAAAAGGAGGCCGGGACCATGAAACTCCCCGCCATCCGCCAGCTGCCCAGCCCACAAAAAACGCAGCTGCATCCTTGATGCGACTGCATACAGATGAAAGGGAAAAATATGAGCGAAAACAACAAAAATTATGATTCAGCAAAAGCGATCCAGGAGTTGGCAAAACGTGGGGTTGTAGCTCCCGTTTGCCCGTTTTGCAAAGGAAGCAAATTTTCTATCGCCGGGGAGTTTGCTACCATCAACGTTTCAAAAACAATGGGGGCGCTTGATCTGGCAACCCACATTCCTGCCGCTGTCATAATATGCGAAAAGTGCGGGAATCTTCAATTATTCGCGCTTGCACGTCTGGGAATGATGGAAGGAACGGGGAACGCTGACAAATGAGCAAGAAAAACAAAAAGAACAAAAAGCCAGCGCAAGCTCCGCGCCCAAAGATATCGCCGTCCATAGCTCCTGTTACCGAACCTAGCGCCTATATTGAGACCCGGATGATTAGTAAAGATCAGCTGGAAAACTTTCTAAAAGATGTATGGGACGATTCCGTTCGAAAAAAATGGTGGGATCATATAGAACGTGTTCTCATAGCAATAATATCCATCTTTATTCCTTTGCTTATACAGTCGATTTTGAATATTATTTCTATGCCCACGATAGAGAAAGAAGCGTTCAAAACAGCTCAATTTTTGGTTCCCTTAATCTGTGTAGGGGGCGGGTTGATTCTATTGGTAACGCTATGGCTTTTTAGGTCATACAGATCTGCTAATCAGGATAAAAAACGCTTCATAACCCGATGGTTAAAGGCTTTTCCTATGACAAACAGCGCTGCCGTGCCCTTCAGCTCTTTTAAGCCGCTCAATCCATCAGCCGCAGAACAAGAGCAAAAATAAAAGCTGAAAAACCTACGTTAAAAAGGAAAAGTATCAAAATAGCCAGATATACTTTTGCAAGCTCTTTGTGGATGCGGTACATTATAGCGTACGATTCCGCATTCTCCAAAAGGCTAAACTCACGATTTAGTTTCAGGTTTTGCTTCATGGCTTACCTCCTCGCAGCATTTTGATGTCCAAACGCTATAGATATGATAATTGATGCGCGGATAATCCGTCAAGCAATATACAAAAAACCTTTAAGGTCCTATGTCCTGACGCGCTGACGGGAATTTTTTAATTGGAGACGGATGGTGGGATGAAAAAAATATTGTCGCTTGTGTTGGCGTTCCTTTTGCTGGGAAGCTATGCTGAAGCGGAATCAATCGACCGGGTCGAGGGCGTCTGGGCAGACGTCCCGGGCGGATATGTTCATATATTCGATGATTGCAATATCCTGCTGGATGAAGATGGCGAGCTGATCATGGGATCCATGGATCAGGCTGTGCGTGCCGGCAAGGAATACCTATGCCGCAAGTGTGTGCTGCGTTTGGCACATGCCTACGATGCAGACGTACAGGTGATCGGACAGCAAACGCTGGATGATCTATCAGACAGCGAGCTGCAATACTTTGTTGCCGTTTATAACGCCGAGCTGCTGCGTCGCAGTGCAGAGGCGTTTGAGCTCGATCCGGGCATATACATCGTAGGCCAGGATCTGCCCGCCGGCACATATCGCATAGAAATGTCTGCTGGCCTTGCAGGCATGGCGGACATATATGTATATCAAACACATGACATGTATACCAGCGGAAATCGGTGCTATCAAACGATGCTGAGCGAGCATAGCAACCTTACAGCCATCGGGAAACTGTATCTTGGCGTTGATAACGTGCTTGAAATAGATGGGAAATTTATCTTCACCCCGTACGCTGGTGTAGAAAGGACTGGTCCATGAAGATCCCCGCCATCCGCCAGCTGCCCAGCGGCAACTGGTTCTGCCGCCTGCGCATAGACGGCAACGATATCGGCATCACCGAGCCGACATACGACCTTTGCAAGGCAAAGGCCATGGCCTATAAGACCGGCATCCTCAAGGCCAAAAAAGAGCCCGCCAGCGTCACGCTGCGGGCCGCCTGCGATGCCTATATCAACGCCCGCCGCAACATTCGGGAGGCCACCACCATCCTGGCCTATGAAAAGTACCGGGATCAATATTTCCAGGGCCTCATGGACAAGCGCCTGGATGCCATCAACGAGCGCATGATCAGCCAGGCCGTGCAGCTGGAGCGCCAGCGCAAAAGCCGCATCGGCGGCTCATTATCCGCAAAGACCATCAAAAGCGTGGTGGGCTTCTATCGCTCTGTTTTCAAGGAAAACGGCATTATCCTGGGGCCGGTCATTCTTCCAGAGGTCAAGCGCAAGGTGGTGCGCATCCCATCGCCGCCGGACGTGATCCGCGCCGTCATCGGCAGCGACATTGAGCTGCCCTGCCTGCTGGCCGCCTGGCTCTCCCTCACCATGTCGGAGATCCGCGGCCTCACCAAGTCCAAGTCCATTCTTGACGGCAAATTGTACGTCGTGGAAACGCTGGTGTACATCAAGGGCCAGGATCTGCGCAAGGAGGGCGGCAAAGAGGAGCAGCGCACCCGCGCCCTGGACATCCCGCCCTATATCATGGGCCTGATCGACCAGGTGCCCGGCGACATCATTGTCCCCCTCACCCCGCGCCAGATCCAGGGCCGCTTTTCCAAGCTGATCGCCGCCGCCGGTCTCCCCCACATGACTTTCCACCAGCTCCGCCACCTCAACGCCAGCACCATGGCCATGCTGGGCGTGCAAAAAGAGATCGCCCGGGAGCGCGGCGGATGGAAAACAGACTATGTGATGAACTCCGTCTATACCCACACCTTCGCCCCCGAGCGCCAGGCCGCAGATCAGCAAATCGATCAATACTTCAGCAATGTAATCGGCAATGCTTTGGCAACGAAATCCGAAAAATAAAGCAATTTCAAGGCTTTTAAAGTCTGAGTGGTTAGTTCAAATCTCTCCACCCAGACCAGAAAAAACCACTGTGAAAACAGTGGTTTTTCTTTATTTTTCAAAGGAAATCCGGCTATTTTTTTCGGTTTAGAAAAGCCTGAAAAAGTGCATCTAAATACACCTAAAATCATCTAAAATGGCAATGAAAACGGCAATGAAAAAAAGCCCCGGCGCTGGCCGGGGCTTTCATTTTTTATTCTTCAGGCGGTTTTTCTTCTGGTTCCACGTTGAGGGTGAGCGTGCCGGTGTTTCCGGCGTCCGCCCAGCCCTCCGCGAACATGTAGGCCACGGGAGCCACGCCCAGCATGATCAAAGAGGCGACCTCCTGGGCCAGGGATTTGTCCTTTTTCAAAAAGATCAGCAGGGCGGCCACAAATTCGGCCACGGCGGCCCACAGCTTGCGGGAAGTCAGTTTGCGGATGATGTCTTTTTGGGTCATAATAATACTCCTTTCTATCCCTTCACATATTTGGTATTCGGGTCAAAAACTTGTGACCAGTCACTTTGCGCTTCCCACACCCCGGTTGTTTTGTTCTTTTTCCAGGGGACGCTTACCGACCACACGGCCCAGCTATCTGACGATTTTTTCCAAAATTGTCGGGTGGTTCCGCTGCCGATCACCACGGCAATGGTTGCATCCCCGCTCACCGTGTAGGTGTAGGTGTAGTGGTCAATACCGCTTCCGGTGGAATAAGTGACCTCAAATGTGATGCCCAACACAAGGCCGCCGTAATAGCCCACATAGTGTCGCAGAGTCGCATCATCAAGCTAAGAGCGGGTTGGAAGCGTGGTCGGCTCAATGGTGATGGTGATGTTGGACGTGGACTGGAAATCGACCTCGTCGCTGATGGCTGTGCTGCCCTGATAGAGCACGCACTGGGATACATGAGTGCTGTCTATGGTGCTGGATTCCCGGTGCCCGTATGCCCGTACCTCGATGGCCTCAATGGTGGCTTCGCTGGGAATGTCCGAAAAATCGAAACTATACTCCGCGTAGCCCGTGCTGCCACTGGATGCGTACATATTGGACGACGTACCGCTGCTGGACGGACTTTCCGCGCTATTGCCCACGGCATACTCCGCATAGGACGATCCGCTCTGAATACCGCTTGTAGTTACGTCATCAGCAGTCAGATTCGATGTGTCACCTGCGCCATGGCCCACCAGCTGGCTGGTCACGTCTGTTCCGTTGTTGGTCACGGTCACGGTGTCGCTGGCGTTGGTGGGCGTGATGGTCAGCGTGTATTTCTCGCCGTCATAAGTGCTGGTCGCGCCGCTGGGGCTGATGGTGCCATCACCCGTCAATGTACTGGTCACGGTGGCTGGATCGGGAACGGTGTATGTGACCTCGATCTCCGCGCCGTACACGTAGACATAGGCCGTAGTGTTTCGGCTTGATCGGCGGCAGTTGATGCGGAGGCCAAGGTCTGATCCGGCAGCCACCAGGTCTGCCCATGTGCCGCTCACGTTGATGGTATGCGTGGTGACGGTAGAGGACAGCGTAGAGGAGGAGCTGCCCATCGATGTGCTGGTGCCGTCATACAGGTAGATTGCCTGGGCATAGCCACCCGAATGGTTGCACTTGACCTTGACGGTGAAGCCGCTCACAACCGCGGCGCTGGGAATCTGGGAGAAGTCAAAGCCGCGCAGATAGATGTAGTAGTTGGACGTGCCGGTGCGGCTGTTGGTAACGGTGGCGTAAGTGGCATTGTCCGTGTTGTTGTACATATTCGATGCATTGGACACGGACAGATAGGAACTATTGGAAAGATAATAGGTGGACGGGATCAGGCGAATGGTCGGCATATGATCCCCTCCTTATGTGGTTTGCAGATAGATGTCGCCGTTCTCTCCAAGCGATGCGGGCGGAGCACCGCTGCCGGTGTAGTAGTGCTGAATGACCTGCGTGCCCGTTTGCAACACTCCCTGAGCGTCCCGGAAGGTTTCGCCTGCGTTCACGTGGTCGGTTTGGGCCGTGGTGTCCGTTGTATCCCAGTATGCAGCCTCACCGCCTCCTGTTTTGGGCACCTTCAGGCCTGGCACGGCGGTATAATTGGCCCCCCACAGGCTGATGTTCTGCGCCATGCTGATGCCTCCTTACGAGATGGACAGCACTTTGGTGGTCGCGTCCTGCGAAATGAGGGGCACCTTGGCGCCGCCCGCCACGCCGAAAATGCTCACGCCCTCCACGATGGAGCTGGATTTCAGGTTTGTATCGCCTTGGATGGTAAGCTTCCCTGCCAGATACGTTCCTGCTGCAACCTCCTGGTCGGTTGTACCGGGAGTGATGGTTTCCGCTTCCTTGGTGGGCACGCTGGCCGTCAGCTCCACGGCGGCATTGCCGGGCGTTCCTTCGCTCACGTACCCGGCGTTCACCTGGGGCGTGATGGATATCTGCTTGCTCAGTTTCAGGGTATTCGTTCCGGGGGTGACGGTGGCGCCTGTGCCGCTTACGCTGGCGGGCGCGGTGGCAGTGCCGCCGGCCACGGCTTTGCTGGCCTGCTGTGCGTAATGGCCCGCTGGCACGGTCACCGTGGCCCCGGAGGCTGTCAGGTCGCTGCTGTCTTTTTCCGGAATGTTTCCTGTGATCATCACACCGTCCGCGCCGTAGCCTGTGACGCTGTTCAGCATCTGCCCGCCGTTTTCCAGCGTGGCGTCGCTGGGGTCGATGAATTTGGCCGTGCCTCCCGCGATGAGCGGCACGTCCACTTCCGGCACGCCTAAATATTGGTTCCCGCGAATTACGATATCTTTTGACATATCTCTATCTCCTTACCATACAGTAATGATCCGGCCATCATAGCTGATTCGCCCATAGCCGTCTGGGATGGGTTGTATAATGATGTTTTCATGCAGGTGCATGTCATGGGTGGGCAGCACCTGCGTTTCTTCGGATGGCGTCACTGTATGAGGCCCGCTGTACGTTTCGGCTTCCCAGCTGATGGCAGCCGTCTGCACCTTGGCGGGCCGCAGCACGCCGCCCGTCACGCCGATAATGCGGATGCTGCCCTGCTGCACGGTGCGCAGCGTTCCGATCTCAGGCATGTCAGCCTCCCGTCTGTGTCAGCAGGATCGCCTTGTCCCGCCGGTGCTTCACATCCACGGTATAGGCATCCCAAAACACGGTGTTTCCATTGGCATCCAACCCCTTGGCCTCGATCACAAGCGGGTTTGCGGGCAGGGCTTTGGTCTCGGCTTCGGTGATTTGGCACAGCACGGTGTCGCCGTTCACGGCCATATCGTCCTGCGACCATTGCTTCACCAGTTTTGTGCCTGTGCCGCCAGGCAGATCGCACCACAGCGTGACCACCAGCGTGGGGATGCCGCTGATATCCGCGTCAAACTGGATGACCAGCGGATTATTCGAGCCTTGTATGATCATGGTGTATCCCTCACTTGTTGATCAGATAGTCGTTGATCCCCCGCAGCGCTTCTTCCATCTCGTCCGTGTTGCCGTTGTGCAGCGAGTGGTTCAGCAGGGCCAGCACGCCGCGGGCCAGCGGTTTCAGCCCGTCCGTGCGGTTCTCCAGCGTTTCGATCTGGCGGGTGTGCTCGTCCAGCAGGGCCTTGTCGTTGTTCAGCTTGCGGTCAATCTCCACAAATCGCGGCTCCAATTTGGCCAACACCTTCTCGCTGATCTCGTTAGCCAGCCGCTCGCCGGGTTCGTTTTTAAGCCTTTTGTATTCGGCTTGCTTGCGGTAGGTATCCCGCACTTTGCCCCACAGCACATACAGCGTGGCCCCTGCCACCAGCACGATCAGCGCTGTCCACAGCATCCCCGGCGTGATGCCCTCAATCGGTTGCATTGTCTCCATGTTGTTTTTACCCCACATTCCCGGTTAATCTTTTCTGCATCTCCACAAGCGCCGCGTGCGCCTCCTCGTTGGACGCCAGCGCCTTGTAGAGCCATTGGGTGAGGATTTCCCTGTCCTCGGTCGCAGGGGCCTCAGCGGGCGTATTTTCGGCATCTGTGAGGTACTTGGTCATCACGTAGCCATGCCGCCCCTTGTACTCCACCCGGCACCAGGTTTCGCCATAGCTGTCAATGGTCACGATGGCCCCGTCCGGGATCTGCATCACAACGTCCGCGCTCTTGTCGGGGCTTTTGCGCATGTTCAGCTTGCCGCCGGTCACTTGTCGTGTCATTCGCGTATCCTCCGTGTATTCCACTGCTTTCAGTCTCGCCACGCAGGCCCAATTCTCGGTTATTTTGCTTCGCACAAAGCCTGTTTTAGTGCTCTGCGCGTTGAGCACATATCGGGTATCGCTATCCACCAGGCCGATGTGGTAGTAGTCGTTAAGGTCGCCGTTGTAGTATTTGCCGCCCTGTCTGTATTCGGCAGGCAGGTTATAATACCGCGCCCCCGGCTTGCGCACCTTGAACGCCGCCATGCCGGGGCGGGCCTGGGATACGGGCAAGAGATCGTCCACGTAAACCCGCGCTATGCGGTTGCTTCCGTGGTAGATGCCCTGCCCGTACTGCCGATAGGCCCAAACGAACGCTCCAGCGCAGTCCACGCACCCGGTCTGTGCGCTGCCCCACTTGTACGCCCAGTGCTCATCATACATGCGCTGGAACAGGGCGATCAGGCCGTCAGCGGGTAGCATGGGTTATTCCTCAGGAGTGGTTTCTGCCACACGGCGATCCCACACCTCACGGCGCATGAACCCGCTGTTGCTGTTCAGCAGGTAGACTTCATGAAACGGAAGGCCGCTTGTGCACGCTGCAGCGCAAACGGTGAAGAACTTGGCCTGTGCGCGGTCGTAAGTGCTGACCTCGAACGTTTTCCCCGTGTCGGGGTTTGTGATGGTCATCGGCGCATCAAAGTGATCGTACAGCAGACCGTAGCTGCCATCGGTGCGGACTTGGTTCTCAATGGTGGTGTAGAAAGTCTCGTTCATGGCTTAATCCTCCTTATGCAAAGCTCAATGTCCAGGTGCCCATGAAGTTAATGGGCATGTTGTTGGCCAGGGCTGTCGTTGTGTTGCCCGCTGTAAACGCTGTGGACGATGTAATCACTATACGGATCAGATTGTCAGCAGCCTTTTCTGCCGTAAATGTCAAGCCACTTGCTCCAACCCACTGGAAGCTGTCAGCGCTTGACCACGGTGAGGAAGCATTTCCGCTGCCAACATAGCCTCCACCCGGCTGTCGTGCGCCTCCCTTAAAGGACGTGACAGTGATCGAGGAGATGGATGCAAGGGATTTGGGCATCGGAATGGTCACATAAATGCTTTTTGCCGATCCTGTCAGCACGGCAGCCAACACAGAGTTTACCGTGGTCGTAAACGTATCTCCCGCTTTATAGGCAAGACCCAGATTGGCACACGCTTCGGCTGCGGTAGTTGCGTCTGTGCCGCCCTCGCTGATCTGCACGGCCTGTCCTGCCGTCAGTATCTTTACCCAGTCGCCCCATTGCGTGCCGTTATACTGGCGCACGTAGGTCTGAAAATCATTAGTTCCCTGCGTGCCGTGACGCATAAATAGCTGTTTTGCGCGGCTTCCAGCGGTGTTTGAAATCACCAGGATATAGCCGTTTACGGCGTTGTTCGGCAGGTTTACGCCACTGTCAGGCAAGAAATACAGACCGCTTGTTTTCAGGGTGTCCGCGTCCGTGCCGGATGCGAGGGTGACAACGGCGGCTTTGCCCGCCAGCGCTGCCTTGATCTTGCTCCACAGGTAGGCGACGCCCGTCTGGTCTAAAAACTTAACAGACATGTGCTATCACCCCCTTAGCCGGCAACAATGGTGTCAATTTCCGCGTTGGTGATGGCCACCAGGTCGCTGGTCTGCACATAGTCGCTCAGGTCAACGTCCGTGTTGCCGATCTTTTCATAGGCGCTGCCCGTCCAGATGTACTCATCGTAGGCATCGCCCGTCCCGTGGCTGTGGGCCACCAGATAGATGACGCCCGCTGTGCCCGTGGCGGGCAGGGATTCCACCACCTGGTAGCTGATCTGCGTTACACCCGCGATTGCGTTCTCCACAGCGGTTTTTACAAACGCAGTGGTGGCAATTTGCGTGGTGTTGGTGCCGGCGGCGGCGGTGGGTGCCTTGGGCGTGCCGGTAAAGGTGGGGCTGGCCAAGGGTGCACGGCTGGTGTCCTTGGGGTGCACGTGATCCGCGCGGGCGTAGTCGGCGCTGGTGCCCGCGGCCGCCGTGCCGTCCATAGCCGGGGCGGTGGAAGAAGCGGCGGGGATGTCCGGTTTGTTCAGAATTTGCGCGTCCCCGCTGGTGGCGTCCCAGTCCGCGTTTACGTTGACCTCGGCGCCTTCCGCGATGCCAGCCAACTTGTTTTTTTCGGTGGTGGTGTAATCGTTGGTGGAAAGGCCCTTGCCTGTCACCTTATCCACCTTGCTCGTGTCGTGCGGGTGCACATGGTCGCCCCGGGCAAAGGCCAGCTCCGTGCCGGTGGTGGCAGTGCCGTCCATCTTGGGTGTGGTGGTGGATGCGGCAGCGCCCTCCGGGATGTCGCCGGTGGTGATAAAGCCGCTGTCGTTGGTCAGTTCGCTGGTTTTGGTGGGCACGGTGATGTTGGCAATCTTGTTGGTGGGTGTCACCGTTGTGCCGTTCTTCTGGATTCCTTCCAGCACGTTGGCCTGCGCCCCCGCGGCAATGCCCGCCAATTTGTTCTTTTCAGTGGTGGTATAGTCATTGGTGGACAGCACCTTGGTGCCGTCCTTTGCGACAAATGCGGCCTTGATCTTGCCCCACAAGTAGAGCAAGCCGTTTTCGTCCAGGTATTTCATCCAGTACCTCCTATCAGGTAAAGCTGTTGATCAGGTTCTCAATGTCGGTGTTGGTCAGAGCAGCGCTGGGATAGTTGCCCTCCGGCTGGATGCCCAGCTCGTCCAGGCTGCGGTTGCCGATCAGGGTGGTGCTGTTGATCTGCGGCAGATTCCGCAGCCGCTCATAATCGTCCGTGCCGGCTGCGCCTCCGCCCACGGACAGGCCCAGGCGCAGGGGAGCGTCTGCCATGCCGCGAAGGTGGAGCGCCGGGTTTTCCTGCATCCTTATGATCAACTTCGTTTCATTCATCTTCACCCCTCATTTCCAGCGTGCGTTACTTCCATGGTCAGCTCCAGTTCTCCAACAAACGTCTGTTTAAGCGTGCTGCCGCCCACGATCTCTATATCAAAGGCGTACTTCGTGAACTGCAAATTGTCGGTATCCTCCGGGTACAGCGTAAAGTGATATTGGCCGTCCCCATCGCTAATGATCTCGCCGGTGCTTAGTTTCTTTTGCAATATGGCGGCCTTCTCGCTGTAATAGCGCTTGACGGTAAAATAGATCTCGGTGATCTCGCCGTCATAGGGGATTCCATCGGCGCTCTCCACCATGAAGGTGATCTGCCGGATGTCCCCACGAGGGAGGGTTATCTTCATGCGCTTGTTTCCTCCGTTATCTCGTCTAATTCTGCATTGGTGATGCTGGGGATGGTCACATCACCGTCGGAGTCCGGCGAATAACCAAGTACGCTGCTCACGCTGCCCTCGCCGTCAATGCCCTGGCGGCTGACGCTGTACAGCGTGGTGGTTTGGCCGTTGTTCCAGGTCAGCACGGTGCGCGTCCACAGGTATTGTCCTTGCGGCGTGGTGGGCTGGGTGTTCTCCCAGGTGCCGGTGGGCACGGTGTTCCCGCTGGTGCTGTTCTGGTATGTGGTGACGGTGCTGGTGATGGAAGTGGCGGTGTTCTGCGCCGCCGTTTCCGCCCGCTGCGCCGCCGCGTTGGCATTGGCTGTGGCGGTGTCCGCGTTTCCCGCCGCCGTGTTGGCAGTGGAAGCAGCGGTGTTAGCCGCTGTGGCCGCAGTATTCGCTGCAGTGGCTTTGCTGTTGGCATTGGACGCGGCTGTATTGGCCGAGCTGGCCGCTGTATTCGCCGCATCGGTGGCCGTCTCACAGGCATCGATCTGCGCCAGCAGCTCCTCCAGGCTGGGGATCACATGGCCGGGGTCGATGATGCTGTCCGTGGTGGCCCGGGTCACATAGCCCCGGCACGCGCCCACGGTGGTTTTGACGCTGCCGGACACCACCTTGATGACGATGTCCAGCGGGCCTTCCAACACATAGGCGCTGGCTGGCAGGACGATGGATGCCTTGTTGCCGCTCAGTGTGCCGGTGATGGGCAGGGTGCCGCCGTCCGCCCGGATGGCATAGCCGATGACCGTGCCGCTCAGGGATGCCGCCGCTCCGTTGTCGTAGACCTCCACACCGATGAGGTTGGCCGCGCTGTCGGCGGTGAAGAACACGCCGTGCAGCGTTTGCACCTGCATGGGCTTTTTGAGGTCAGATTGAAGCCAGGTTTCATAATTCAAAGTATCATCACCCCACTGTCGTATCGGTCAGCGCCCGGTGCATGATGCACTGGCACGCGCCCAGGGTTGTGGTGCTGTCTGTTTCAATGAGCTTGATAATGACCATGATGCGCCCCGGAACGGTGTAGGCCGTGGCGGGCAGGGTCACGTAGGCCGTGCTGCCGCTGCGGGTGCCGGTGACGGTGACGGTGCTTCCGTCCCCTCGGATGATGTACCCGCGCACCGTGCCGCTGGGCAGCGTGTAGGCCACGCCGCCCTTGGTGACGCGCACGCCCACCTTGTTGGCCTGGGCGTCAGCCGTAAAGGTGTCATCCGGCAGCGAAACCACACGGGGCAGCTGGGTCAGGTCGGTTTCCAGCCAGGTCTCAAATCTCGCTGTCGCCATCGGTGGCCTCCTTGTCTGTCGCGCTCACCGATGCGCCATAAGTGTCCACAGCGAGCTGCGCAATGATATCTGCTTTGCGAATCCCGGAGAGTTGGCCCGCCGACTGCGTAATCTCGCCATCGGTGGCCTCCTTATCCAGCAGGATCACCACGGACTGATCGTCCACCCACTCCACGCGCTTCTGCTTCGTGTATCCCTCGAAGCGGACGGGTTCTGCCTCGCCATCGGTGTATTCCAGCCACTCCAGGCCGTCCAGCTCCGGGGCGATTTCGCCCAGGGGGCGGCTGTCCTTGATCTGCATTTTGATCATGGCCATAAAGCCAATTCCGCAGTAGTCAACCGGGTACGTTTTCCCCCTGCTCGTCAGGATCGTTCTCATGGTGTTCCTCCTTCAAAGCGTTTTGCTCTTTTTCGATCATCTTCACGATGACGTCCAGGTTCTTCATGGCGGCATCCAGCACATCCGTGATCTGCTCTTTGTACTTCGCCGGGACGCTGATGTCGCCCAGCAGGTTGCGGGTGATCTGCACCGCCTCGATGGCGGTCATGGTTTCGCGGGGTTCTACGTTTTGCATAAGGGCCTCCCATTAAGATTTTTCGTATAGCGTTTTGCTGTTGGACAGGAACCAGTAGCCATATCCAGCGGAAACATATTTGTCCTGGCTGTCGTCGTAGTAAGCCAAAGCGCCATAGCGGGTATAGCTTTTTGCCGTGTAGCTCTCTCCTGTGTATGTCACGCTCTGCAAATTGCTTGTATAGATCGTGCCGTCATTGGCGATGGCTTCAATGTTGAACGCTATCATGTTGGCGCTGGGATACTCGGTTACGTTCGTCAACAAGAATGAGGACGATTTGACACTCCGGTCATTTTTCGCCGACGCCACCCCGTCCTTGTAATACTGTGTGTCGGCGATATTAAAAGTCGCGCTGCCCGCTGTATCCTGAGCCGCGCCCTGGGTAATGGTCACCGTGCCGCCGGAAACGGAGGTGCTGATGGCGTGGTAGTGCGGCAGATCAGCATAGGTGATCTCTGCATCTGCGGTGGCGGTTGTCAGGTATGTAAATTTCATGGTGCCGTTGAATTTCGCGCCATGAGAGGAAACAAGGCTGTTTCCGATATACAGGTTGTTGCGTGCTGTAATCATTCCAGCGGATATGCTGCCCGTAAAATTGCCGAGCGTTGTGGTTAATCCCTGGCTTGTAATATACCCATCCACCACTAGATTGCCGCCGCTAATGCTCACGTTGCCGCATTCCACAGACAGCTGGGTGCTCACGTCACCCTTGGATACTTTCAGGGCGATCTGCGCTTCCGCGCCGTCGATGTCCACCTCGGCTTGGCTGACGCGGGTGCCCAGGGCGTCCACAATGGTCTGGCTGGCCTTCAGCACGATTTGCGCCTTAAGGCCGTTTATGTCAACCTCTGCGGAGCTGACCCGGTTATCCAGGGCATCGGTGGATTGGGCCACCGACGTGATACGACCGCTTTGCACGTTCAGCTCGGCATACTGGCTGACGAAGCCCTGGGTCAGGCTGTAGATCTTGGCCCCGGTTTCGGCGTCCAGGATAATGCCGGTCTCGGCCAATTCCGTCAGGCCCGTGACATCGGCGCTTTCCTTGGTCTTTTTGACGATCATGGCCCAGCTTTCCAGCTCCTTGGCGGTGCCGCCGCCACCGCCGCCGGCGCTGCGTTTGGCAGTGGCGGCCGTGGCGCTGGCGCTGCTGGCCTGCTGCTGGGCCTGGGCAATGGCGTTGCTGAATCGCGGCAGCCGGTTGGCCAGGCTGACGGTGACGCTGGTGGGCGCGCCGTACACGTCGGGATAGGTAATGCCCACCGTGCGCTCGCTGAAGGCGGCATCGTGATCCGGCAGGGCCACCCGGCACAGGGTGGCCAGCCGCGTTTCGTCAAAGTGGTCGCCGGTAAGCTCATAAAGATCCTCGCCGCTGATCTGGATCTGCAGCGTGGGCTGGCTGTGGTCGGCCATGAAACGGGCGGCCCAGGCGTCCGCGCTGGGAAAGCCCTGGCCGGCAATGTCGTCCTGGGTGTCGATACTGGCGGTCTTTTGCACAATGCCCCATTCCGCCTGGGCGCTGGCGTTGTTGTAGGTGCGCACCACGCTGTCGTTGGCGGTCACGGTGGGCCAGGTGGCGTCCGGATCGTCCGTGCTGGTGGGCGTGGTGGTGGTCATGACGTTGACGGATAGGAAAAGCTGGGTGCACAGCTGCGCGTCGTCCAGGCTGACGGTCAGGCTTTCAATGTTTCGGGACAGGCGAAACTCGCTTTGCACCCCCGCGGGCTTGGCCACAAAGTTCAGCGTCCAGGGGCGGGTGCTGAAATCGTAGGTGAAATAATAGTTTTGCTTTTCTTCTTCGATGCCGGCCAGCAGATCGGCCAGGTTGTCGTAGTTGAAGGCGCGGCTCAGGCTGGTGCTGTCCTGGCAGGCGCCCAGCTGCCAGGGCGCGGCCCCGGCCACCCGGGCGGTCTGCGCGCCCAGGATGCGGGTGAGCAGCTGCCGCACGGTCATGGTGGCCTCCTCGGCCTGGGTGGTCAGCACGCTGTCGCTCAGGGTGTCAATGCCGTGGCGCAGCGTCAGCTGGGTCTCGCCGGCATAGGTGCGGGCGATGGCCGTCACCCGGTAATAGCCCGCGCTGCCGTGCTGGGTGAACAGCTCCATCCATTGGTGCATAGCGGGCTGGGGCTCGTCCGGCGCCAGGGTGAGGATGGCCTCGCCGACCCCCGGGGACACCAGGGAGAGGCTGGCCGCCAGGGGGTGCAGGCGCCGCACCTCCTGCAGGTTCCCGTCCAGCAGGCGGGGCAACGGTACGGTGATCATAGGTACAGCCCCCTCGTTTCAAACTTCACGGTGCAGCTCACGTTGGCCGTGAAGCTCACGGCGTTGGCCTGCATAGGCGCGGCCAGCAGGTCGTCGCTGCCGGTGCGGTGGCTCAGCTGCCCCGCACCCCCGCTGGTGATGGTCAGGATGTCGCGGGCGTCATAGGCCAGGATCAGCGGGGCCGTTGCGGTGGCGGACAGGCCGGTGAAGGACATGGACGTGCTGCCCACGGTGAGGGTCAGGGTGGTCAGCGTGCCGCTGGCCGGCGTGACGGTGACGGACACATGCAGGGGATCCACCGTGCCCAGGGGGCGCAGGGTGCCGCTGCCCGTTTTGCCGGTGAGGTTGACAAACACGGTGTCCAGATCCTGCCAGTAGGGCACGGCCAGGGCGGTGAAATCCGCCCGCAGCACCTGGGTGTAATCCCCGGCGGCCAGCAGGGCGGGCCGGCTGGTGCACACCATTTGAAGAAAGCGCCCGGGCATGTTGCTGACCCGCAGCTGCCCATCCTGGGCCCAGGCGGCGGCAGCCTCCGCCGCCCGGCTGCGGGCGGCCAGGTCAAACAGCTCCCGCACCACAAACTCCACGCCCACGTGCAGGCTTTTGCGGTGCAGGCTCAGCAGGCGCTGGCCGTAGTGGCCCGGGCGGTCGCCCGTGGTCAGGTCGCTTTCCCCGTGGTCAAAGGTGATCTGCCGAATGATGGCGTTTGGCACCGCCGATGTGAGGGCCACGCCGTTGATCCAGGCGGATAGATGTCTTGCCATAATTCCTCCAGTACGCAGCATTAGAGTGGGGATTGACAAGGGGCGCAGCGCCCTTGTCTGTAATCCGCAGCGGCGGCGTGTACGCCGCGAGGAGCAGCGGGACGGCTGCTTCCTATGTCACAGCCTGGCCGCATGGCGCAGCCATGCAAGGCTGGTGACGCGCCGGCCAGGTGCGGCGCATGCCGTGCCGGGCCGAATCAGTATCGCCTCGCGGCGGCCACCTGGGCCCCGATGGCCTCATTGACGATGGGCGCCACCAGGCGGCCCACCACGGTTTTGTCCATCAGGATGGTGGCGTTCATGCTGCCGCTGCTGCCCCCGCCCTGGGCGGGCGATGCCTGGGCGCCGGCGGGATCCGCGCCCCAGCTGCCGCCGCTGCGGTACACAGGGGCCTGGGCGGCGGCCCGGCTCATGCGGGCGGCAGCCCGCTCCACGCGCTCCATGCCCGCGTCCATGCCCTGGGCAAAGCCCTCGGCGGTAAACTCGCCCATGCGCATCAGCACCCGGCTGGGGCTATGGATGTCCAGGGCGGATTGTATGGTGCTCTGCACCTGGTTGGCCATCTCCTGGGCGGCCTGCACGGCGGCAGGCGTGCCGTCATAGATGCCCTGGGCCAGGCCCTGGGCGGCGTTATAGCCAAAGACGTCCATAAAGGACATCTCCTCTTCCACGGTGGTGTTCACGTCCTCGCCCATCTGCTGGGCGGCCTCGGTGGCCTGGGGCGCGTTTTCTGCAAAAGCGTTTGCCAGGTTGGCGGCAGCTTCCTGGCCGCCTTCCGTCATATCCTGCTGCAGCTGTTCCAGCACATCGGTCAGATCTTCATAGAGGGACTGCATCTCTGCCCGCTCCGCCGTGCCGCCGGTGCCGGTATAATTCAGTTCGCCCACGCGGGCGGTGTAGAATTGGCCCAGGGTCTCGGTGCCGTACTCCTTGCGGGTAAACTCCGCCGCATCCATGCCTTGCTGCACAGCGGCGGTGATGGCGTCATAGATCTGCTGGCCGAGCTCGGCCTTTTCATAGGTGCCAAATATGCCGTCTTTAACCGCGTTGAGCGCCTCGTTATTGATATAGATGCCGCTTTGTCCCAGCTGCCAGTTACCCTGATTGTCGGTGTTGCCCGGGCCGATACCCAGCACGGTGCCCTGTTCCTTGGCTTCCGTTACCACGTTGACGGCTGTCTCCGCCGCCATAGCCGCCAGGGCCAGCACTTCAGCCTTTGCGGCAGCCCGGGTCAGCGCGCTGCCTGCCAGGGCAGGGGCATGGCCCCCTCCCGCCGCGTCCGCGGCGGCAGAAGAAGCGGCGCTTTCCGCGGCCTTGGTCGCTTCTGCCGTTCCTTTGCTCACACTGCCCCAGTTGATCTTGCTGATCAGGTGCAAGGCTTCCAGCACAGGCGGGGCCACGTTGAGCCCGGCCCACACGGCGCCGATGCCGATCAGCCCGGCCTTAACAGTGCCGGCATTATCTTTGATCCACGTCAATGCGCCGGTGAAGGCGTTCACCGCGCCGGTGGCGTCGCTGACAATGGATTCAAAGGTGCCCTTGCCGTTGTCCTCGCCCAGGAATGCGCCGGTCAGCCCGTCCAGGGCCTCGCCCAGTTCCTGCAGGGCTTGCTTGCCCTCGTCGCTTTCCAGAAACTCATTCAGGGCCATGGTGGCGTTGGTGATGCCGCTGGATACTTTTTCAAAAGGTTCTGCCAGGGAACTGAGCAGGGTCATCTTGGTCTTTTCCAGCACGGCGTTCATCTGCTCCTGCTGGTCGTTGAGGGAGCCCAGCTTCTGCACGTTTTCCTCGCTGACCACGGCCACCCGCCGGCCTTCCTCCGCCATGTCCTCATAGGCCTTGCTGCCCGCCTCGATCAGCGGATTCAGGTTGTTGTAATGGCTGCCCAGCAGGGTCTGGGCGTAGATGCCGCGCTTGGTGGCGTCCTCCACCCGGCCCAGGGCGTCCACGGTATCAAAAAAGACGGCGTTGGCGTTGCGCACGCTGCCGTCGGCATTGCGGGTGGCTACGCCCAGCTGGTTGAAGGTTTTGAGCACGTCCTCGCTGCTGGACTTGAGGTCGGCCTCCATTTTGCGGATGGACTTGCTGATGTCGTCCACGCTGGTGTCGATGAACCGGCTGGCGTACTGCCAGCTTTGATAGGTCTCCACGTCCAGTCCCGCCTGGCTGGCGGCGGTGGCCAGATCGTCTGCCCACTTGCCGGCGTCGGTCTCCATATCCCAGATGGCCTTGCCTGCCCGGGCAGCGGCGCGCACGATGCCGTTCAGCCGGTCCCGCATGTTCTCCAGGATCTTGAGGGTGTTCTGAAAACGGACTTCCTTGTCGATGCTGTCCAGGGTGCTGTCGGTGCTCTCGGCTGCGGTGTTCACGTCCTCAAAGCCGTTTTCCGCCTTGGTCAGCTGGTTTTCCAGGCCCACCAGGGTGGTTTTGGCGGTGTTCAGCCGTTGGGCCCACATCTGGTAGGTTTTATCGTTCTTGCTCACGCCGTTGGCGGCCAGGCTGTTCATGGCGGCCTGGGCCGCGGCCACAGCGCTCTTTTGCTCCTCAATCTTTTCCTTGAGGATGCGGGTCTGCTCCGCCATGTACTGCTGGGCGTCCCCGGTCTGCTCAAACTGCGCTTTGGCCAGCTTCATCTCGCTGTCCAGCACTTTGGTGGCGTTGGCGGCATCGCTCATGGCGCGCTTGAATTCCTGCTCGCCTTCCAGCTTGAAGCGGGTTTTGATCTCTCTTTCTGCCATAGGCATGCCTCCTGGGTTACAGTTTCAAGGGTTTTTCTTTCTTGCGGCGGATGCCGTGCTGCTGATCGTCATAGGCGCGGCGGTAGACGTACAGATCCATCACCAGGCCGGGCGTCATGCCGCCCAGCTGGGCAAAGGGCACCCCGGCCACCAGGCCGTAGCTCAGGAGCCGGCGGTGGGTGAGGCGGCCGGATCGTCTTTTTTTTTGAGCTCTTCCAGCACCACGTCCACCTCGTCGTCCTTGTCCTCCTCATCGTTTTCCATGGCCATGGCGGCGTTGAGGGCTTCAAAGACGGCCACCTGATAGGCGGCGCAGCGGGCGGGCGCGGGGCTGAGGGCGCCGAACCAGGCCCGGTCCACATCCAGGGCGCGGCCCGCCAGGGCCTCGCCGTGCTTGGCCAGGACGTACAGCATATCCGCCAGGCCCCGAGGGGTCTTGGGGTATTTGTACACATCCGCTAGGTTGAAATCGGGGATCAGCTCCTGCAGCTCCGCCATGGCGTCCAGCGTGAAGGCCAGGGCAAAGGTGCGCTTGCGGATTTTGACCGTTATTTTCATTCCGTTTGTTCCTTTCGCAAAAGAGCGGGGACGGAATGCTCCGTCCCCGCGGGAGATCAGGTCGTGATGCCGGCCATCTGATCCAGCCAGGCCAGGGCCGCCTGGGCCGCGCCTGCCTGGGTGGCGGGATACACGCGGGCCCGGTAGAAGTAGGGCCTGCCGGTATCGTCAATATAGGTGCCCATGCAGCGGCCCACGATGGTGGGTGTCTGCCAGTTGACGGATTCCGCCTTGGTGGCGGCGTTCTCGCTGTCGCGGCCAAACACGGAGCGATAGATCCACACGGGGTTATAGACGGTGACGCCGTCGCGCACCAGCACGCGGCAGAAGCCCACGCCCACCACGGGCGCGCTTTCGCCGGTCAGGTAGTAGTCGTCCACGGCGTTATCGCCGGTGCCGGTGGTCTTTTTGACCACGCCCAGCATATAGGTCTGCACGGCTTCCACCAGGTCGTCCAGGCCCATGGTGAGCTGCGCGCTGGTGACGCTGTTGTCGTCCTCCACGATGACGTTATCGCCATAGAGGGGGTTATTGTTGCGGGTCAGGGCCAGGTCGCCCTGGATGGCGTGGCCCATGACCATGCCGGGGTTGTAGGTGGGCTCCTGGCCGTCCGTGTAGGCATTCACGGTGGCGACCACGGGATGGAGCATGCCAACTCCTGCCATATGTCATTCCTCCTGTTTTTTTCGTGGCGATCGTGGCCCAGAGCAAACCTTTATGGTTTGCGCAGGGTATCGCCTGATGTAGCGGGGTGGTAACATGCGCCGCGAAGCGGGGCATGTGTGATGGGAAATTCGGATCAGATCCGAATTTGGATCTGATCCGAATTTCAAACCTTGGTTTTCTTGGTGCCTTTTCGCTTGTATTTGCTGGATTGCAGAGGAACAGCGGGCACCTGGCCGGTCTCCAGAAACTCGCCCCACATCTCTTCCAGCCTTGTCTGGACAGTCTCCGCACTGCGTTTGTCGGCCTCGTCCACCCAGTAGGTGGGCGGAATTTTCTTGCTGCCGTAGTTGAGGATGAAAGCCTTTTCGGCGTTGCGTGTGCCGCTGCCATCTTTGCCCTGGGGATAGATGTCCGCCGCAAACGTGCTGCCCAGTCGCTGCACGCCATCCGGATAGCCGATGGATTCGATCATGGCCCCGGTATCCCGCAGGTCGTGCTCCTCCGCTGCGGACTTCCATGCGGCGGTGATCTCCTCCGCTGCCGCGGCGGTCATGGCCTGGGCCACGGGCTCCGCGGCCTCGCCCATGCGGCGCATGTCGTTGATCAGCTCCTGCAGGCCGGTGGTGTCAAAGCGGGCCATGGGATCACCTCACAGACATTCGCACCGGAAGATGTGGTGGCTGTACTCGGAATCAGGATCATAATCCTGGGTGTGGCTGACGGTGACCCTGGGGTCGCTGTCCAGCAGAGTGAACAGGGCTGCGGCGACGGGGTCATTTTCCGTGCGCGTGAAGCGGTGGACGTAGAACGTCCAGCCCTCCACATGCCGGTTATCCGCCGTGAATGGGAGAATGTCAGTTTCTTCCCACCAGGTGTAATCGCGGTTTTCCTCGGTGCTGAAGTAATGGCGGATGTCCGGGTCGGCCTGGATCAGCAGATCGCGGATCTCTGTCAGGGTCATGGACGCACCTCCGTTAAGCTGAGGTCGGTCACCAGGGTGGGGCCGTCGTCATCCATGCCGTGGTAAGCCCGGTTGATCTGATACACCAGGTCGGCGCTTTGCAGCTGGCCGTAGTCCGTCAGATCCCGCAGCACCACCACGTCGTTTTGTTTCAGGCCCCGATTTTGCAGCACGCGGATGCGGGCATCGGTGCGCAACTCCCGGCGGTTCTCCGTGGGCCGGGCGGGGCTGGTCTCAAAGGCCAGCTCGCCATACCAGCTTTGGTAGATGAGCGTATGGGCAAAGGCGGGCTTTTCGCCCGGGCCGCTGACGTCGGTTTTGCGGAAAACGGAGCAGATGCCGCGGTCCAATATCATGTGTCCGCCTCCTCATCGATGTGGAGCCAGCGCTCCCTGCGCCGCAGGCGCAGCCATTCCGGCATGGCGCCCGGGGTGTCGCGGTTCTGGTAGCTCCACACGGCGTAATCCACCACCAGCATCAGGTCGTCCGTGCCGGCATTCAGCTGGATGCCGATGCGGGTGAGCTCCTCCACAGCAGCCTGAATGCGGGCCTGCAGGTAGTCGTCCAGGCTGGTATCGCCTGGCAGGCGGTTGAGCCTGGCCTTGACCAGGCTGAGGGCTGTGCTGTAATCCGCAAAGGCCACGGGGACGCCTCCTTTACTTGGTTTTCTTCTTCTGCTTCACGGCCGTGGGCTGGGCCTCCGGGGGCTGCAGCCACCCATCGGCCAGCAGGCGGGCCAGACGGTCAGGCCCGGGCGTATAGCCCGGACCTGGATAAAGATTGCCCGGATGATAGACGCGGCAGGGATCATCCGGGTCGATGAAGGTGATCAAGACGGTATACATGGCGCGTTACCTCGATCAGTTGGCGGTATCGGTGGCAAAGGCCATGGTGGCATCGGGCGTGGTGCCGCCCAGGCCGATGGCCACGAAGGCCTCGGCAATGGCGGGCGCGCCGTCATAGCGGGCCGTGCCCTTGAACACCGTCTGATCCTGCAGGAAGCGCACGTGCTCGGAGCTGGCGAACTGCTGGCCGGCGCGCTCCGTCAGGACGTAGTTGTCAAAGTAGCCGCCGATGATGACGTTATCGGGCAGGAAGGACAGCACCTCGATGATGCCGCCCACCACGGGCATGACATCCGCAACGCCGGTGACAATGCGGCCGGAAGCGTCCACGGACACAGTGGCGGCCATGAGGGCGGTATAGGTGGTCTCGTTCATGATCCACACCTTTTCGCCGCGGCTGTACTTGCCCTTGGCGGCGCCGGAGGCGGTGACGATGGCGCTGATCAGCGCGGCCCCGGTGGTGCCGGCGGCAATGCTGATCATGTTGGTGGCATGGAGGTCGGCCCAGGGGCGGGCAGTGGCGGGATAGCCGGTGGGCGCCTCGGTCTGCGCCAGGCGGCTGACGATGCCCTGGGGCATCTTCATGGTGGTGGTGGCGTTGCGGCCATAGAGGATGGCCTTGTCCAGCGCCAGGCCGATGGCCTGGCCCAGGGCGGTCATGATCTCGGCGGCCAGGTCGATGTCGCTGTCTTCCAGGTTGGCGTTGCAGATGGCGAAGAAGCCGCCCACCTTGTAGCAGTCCATCTCCAGGTCGTTGAAGCCCAGGGTCAGCTCATTCAGGTTGGCGCAGCAGTCTGTCCAGATGGCCTCGGGCACGGTGCCCATGATGAGCTGGCGGCCGGTTCCGCGGATGGTGCGCACGGTGACGTGGCGGTACAGCTTGGAGTAGCGCTCGATGTTCTCGCGGATCAGGCCCAGCATGACCTCAGGAATGGTGAGGCCCACGTTGGTGATGGCGCGCTTCTGGGACATGGATTCACGGACGCCGGTGAGGTAGGTTTTAACGTCCTCGCGCTTGACGATTTCCGCCAGACGGTCACGCAGGGTGAAGGCCGCGGCGGCGCGGGTGATGGTGTTCATGGGCTTTTTGCTCCTCTCTTCGTTTTCCGGCTGGGGCGCGGGATCGCCGCCGGCAGGTTCGGTGTTCTGGTTTTCCTCCTCCGTTTTGAGCTCGTCCTCCAGGTCGTTGATCACCTGGTCCAGCTCGTCCACGGATTTCTGCAGGTTCTCCTTTTCCTCGATCAGGGCGTCCACGGATTCCTGGACGGCGGCCTGCTCGGTTTCGTCGGTGACCTCCTCAATGGCGATCACCAGCTCCTGCTCGCGCTTTTCCACATCCTTCATGGAGGCGCGGAGCTTCTCCAGCTCTTTGGTTTTCAGGTCGATGCGCTTGCGCAGCATCAGTGCTTTAAGAGCCATGGCTGATCCTCTCTTTCTGTTTTGCTTTCCAGGCGGCGAGCTGCCGGGCGCGCAGATCTTCACGCTGGGCGGATCGGGCCTGGATGTTGGTTTCGGCGTAGGCCGGGAAGGTGCAGATGCTGACCTCGTAGAGTTCCACATCGCGCAGCGTCCAGTGGACCGAGCCGTCGCTGCGGGTTTCGGTTTCCTCAGCGACCACATCAAAGCCAAAGGAACACTGGTCCACGTCCCCACGCTGAACACGCGCATAAGCATTGACGGCGTCCTGATCGTTCGGATTGATCAGGATGTCGCCCCACAGCCCGTGCTCGTCCTCCCGCAGGGTGAGCGTGCCGGCCTTGGTGCGGCCCGTCACCAGCGTGGTGTCGTGATTGATCAGCGCGCGGATGTCGTTAGCGGCCAGCGACCGCGAAAAAGCGCCGGGCGCGACGGATTCCGTCATGCCGGGCGCGATTTCATAAATGGAGTTGAAAACGGCAAAGTAGCCGGTGATGTGCATCCCGTCGCCGTCCTCCCGGGTGGAAAACTGCATGGGCACGGTGCGCACCTGCCGGTGTTCACGGTTTTGCATTTTGATTCTCCTTCCTTAACGGGCATTTGTCAGCGGCGGGCGACAGGGCCCACCAGCCTTTGCAGGATTTAAAAAAGACGTGCCCGCAGGGCGCGTCTTGCTTTTTACAGTGGATCACCATGCCGGCGCGATACTCGGCATGGGGACAGGATAAAGTTACTTTCATTCCTGCACCAGCTTCTTCTGCGCTCCGGCCATGTCGCTGGGAATGTAATTTTCCAGCACCCGGTATTCCTTGAGCCCAGCGGGCGCCATGTGCATGCGGTCGCGCCACTCGTCGCCGTTGACGTAGCCGCGATCGGAACCGGCCAGCAGAATATCGGAGGTGGCCTTGAGGTCGTAGTCCAGCAGCGACCAGTAGTTCATGGACAGATACCACTTGTCGCTGATGATGAGGCCCCGGGTGAGCTCCTGCTGGATTCCCTGGGCGATGGTGCGGATGCGGGTGGTGACGAAGTTGTTCCACTCGTCCTTGTTATAGCTGCCCACGCCCAGCAGGAAGGCCGGTACGCCGATGACAGAAGCCACGGTCTTTTTGTCCAGCTCCACGGTATCCTTGATGGCCAGGTCGGTGAGACTGAGGGGCTTGATCTGCTCCACCTGGAAAGCCTCGGCCGGAATGATCCAAGGCGCACCGGGTACGGCGGGGCTGACATACTCCTGCATGAGCCTGGCCCGGCCCTCGGGGCTTTTGAAGTTTTCGTCCAGGGCGTCCACCTTGACGATCAGGGACGGCTTGAACTCGCTGGACATAAAGGCATTGGATGTACGCGCGGCCTGCCGCAGGTTGTTGGCCACGTCCCGCAGGGTGACGGTGATGCCCTGACCGCGCCACAGATACAGGGGATCCGGGTTGTAGACAAAGTGCAAAAGATCCTCGGGATCATGCGGGATGCCGTCAATGAGCACCTGATACTCCCGGCAGCTGCTGCCCACAGGCTGCAGCTGCACGCGGCCGGCAGCGATGGGCTCCAGGCTTTGCAGGTTGCCCAGATAGGTGTGGGGCACCACCACGCTGTTGCCGCTGCCGTAAAGCAGCAGGTTCATGACGACGGCGGTCATCCATTGGCTGCGGGTCATGTTGCGGTTGGGGTGGATATCGATCATGCGGCTGAGCTCGTTGCGGATGCGGACATCGCCGTCATCCGTGTTGGCCATGAGGTAGATGGTCATGCTGGCGATCAGCTCCGCGATGCGCAGGCAGGCGGTTTGGATCTCCGGGTTGTCGCTGAGCCTGGTGTAGCCGGGGCAGCAGATATCCCCGTCATTCAGCCACAGCGCCACGGAGCTTTGGGCGGCGGCGCGCTGCCGGGGCTGCCGCTTTTTCTTACTCATTTCCCCACCATCCTTTGGTCTTGTTCTGGCGTTCGATGTCTTCCAGCATGCGGACGCACGCAAAAACATCGGCGTCAAAGACGTCGATGCGGTGTTCGGGCTGGATCTTCTCGTACTGGATCATGTCGTCTGTCTTTTCGATAGCGTGGACATTGGAGACGCAGTATTCGTAAGGCTCCGCGCCCAGGTAATACAGTTTATTGTTCTTGGCCTTGTTTTCGATGTGGCGGAAGCCCTCGGATTTCTTGTAGAAATACTGGGGCTGATCCACCACGGCGAAGCCGGCCATCTTCATGCCGATGTAATATTCCCGGCAGAACTTGCGGTCGTGCCCCACCTGCACGATATTGAAGCCCATGGCCTTCATGGCCTGGAACCAGCGCACCACGGCCTGGTGGTCGTTGGTTGGCGCGTTGCACAGATCCAGCCAGCCGTCGTCCCGCCAGCCGAAGAGCGGGATATTGTCTTCATCCGCCTTTTGACTGGCCGCCACGATGGGAAACCAGCAGTGCGGGATGACGATGTCGATATCCTTGTAGCAGCCATGCAGGGCGGCGGCGGTGAGATCGTGCAGCTTGGAAAGGTCCGCGCCGCCATACCACTTGACGGGCAGGCGGGCCAGATGGCGCAGCTTGCGATCCAGCGGCCAGGCGTACTCGATGCCCAGCGCCTGCTCCGCCGCGGCGTTGGAGCGGCGGAACTCGTCGATGTTGAAATAGCTGCGCATGGAGCTGGTGAACACATTGAGGGAACGGGTGAAGAAGTCCTTGCGCTGCTGTGGGTCGTTCTGGGCCTGCAGGGCGTCGTTCATGATGTCCTCGGGCCGGATGGTGACGCCATAATTCGGATTGGCCTTCTGGTGCTGGACGGGGTTCAGATAGTCCACATCGCCGTTATCATCCTTGTCCGCGCAGCAGATAAAGATAAAATACTGATCGTCCTTGACCATGCCCCGCAGCACCTTGCGGCAGTATTCCACGCGCTGTGCGCAAAAGCCCGTGCCGTCATCGCCGGCCGTGGTGATGGCAATGGTCAATTTGTTGGTGTAGGGCTTGCTGGCTTCCTTGATGCGGTTGTATTTCTGCGGGCCGCGATAGGCATGGATCTCGTCCGCAATGCCGATGTTGCAGTTAAAGGAATCCAGGTTGTCGCCCTTGCCCGCCAGGGCATTAAGGCTCATGCTGCCGCCGGCCACGGAGCCGTTGGATATGCTGTGCTCGATGTTGTTGTCCACCACGCGCCATCCGGCCTTCTGGGCGGCCTTCTTGTCCTCGTAGAGGGCGGTGCAAACGTTGTATGACCAGGTGTCGAAGGTCTCGCGGGCCTGCTTTAAGGTTTCGGCCACCACGTATACCTTGGCGCCGCTCATGCGCTCCAGCAGGCTGATGCCATAGGCCAGGGCAGCCACGAAGATGGTTTTGCCGTTTTTGCGGGGAATGAAGATGAGCGCCTCATGCACCAACCGGGCTGCGCTGCCACGATGATAAAAGATCAGGATGGCATAGCAGATGAGCTTCTCCCAGGGCTCCAGCAGGAAGGGCTTGCCGCGCAGGGGCACGGCATCCAGCGTCTCACCCTGGCGGTGGCGGAAGGTGCCCTGAATGATGCCGATGACAAAATCGGCATCCTTGGTGCGCACATCATAAGCCGGATTTTTGAGCATGCGTAAAAACCGGATGCAGCACAGCATCCGATCGATGCCGGCCACGATCTCGCCGCAGGCCACGCCCTGGGCGTAGCGCATGACGTCATCCGCATACTTGCCGGCAGGCCAGGCGTCCAGGCGGGTGCCGTCCGGCGCGATGATCGCCCGGGCGTTGACGGGATCCCGGCGGCAAATGTTTTGCCGTTCCTCCTCCGTGAGCGGGACGCCCGCGGGAGACAGGATATCAGGCATTCAGCATCACGATCCCCGCGTCTTCCAGCGCCTTGGAGAATGGATCCGCTGCCTTGGGCGGCGCGAAGATATCCTCCCGCAGCTTGCGGGCGGAATCCGCCGTGAGACCCAGGGCCTTTTCGTAAACAAGGGCCTGATCGTTGAGACGATCCAGCTCCTGGATGTGAGGATCCACGATTTCAATGGGGCCGTTTTTGCCCTGGGTGATGCAGGTGGTTCCAAATTCTCCCGCCTGAAACGCCTTGTTGAGGAGCTCGATGCGGACGTAGATCTGCGCCAGGCGGCAGCGTGTGCGGGTGAACTCCAGGCGATAGACGCCCAGGCTCTTGGTGTGTTTTTCGATGGCGCCCCGATAGGCTTTTTCGTCCATGGTTTCACCTCCGATCCGCCGGCCCTGCCGGCGCAAAATCCTTATTGGCGTTTTAGCTCCGGGGAGGGAAAAAGCAAGTCGGAGGCCAAGCGG
>JAZSAA010000098.1:0-2158 GCA_045601625.1 Clostridia bacterium
TCCGCTGGCAGTGGGCCATGCGCTCGTCGTTGTCGGAGGCGATGCCGTTGGCCGAGCACAGCGCGATGACGATGGCCTCGTTGTTCGCCGCCAGCTCGATGCGGTTGAAGCGGTCGCCCGCGTCCGCCGAGTTCACGATGGGCTTGCCCTTGGCCCGGTTGTACACCTGGATGCCGGCCTCGATGGCCTTCATGTTGGAGGTGTCCAGCGCCAGCGGCACGTTGTCGAAGCGCTCCTGGAGCAGCTTCACGGCCCACTGCATGATCTCCTCGCCATCCGCCTCCGCGGGGCCGATGTTCACGTCGATGTAATTCGCGCCTGCCGCCAGCTGCTGCTCACAGCGCTGGATGATCGGCTCGGGGTCGCGCTCCGCAAACGCCTTGCGGATGGACGGGGCGGTGACGGAAATGCGCTCGCCGATGGTGATGAATTTTGCCATGGTTATTTCCTCCCTGTCGTTTTAATTCAAACCGGGCCGGTACGGCTTCGCCATACCGGCCGAAATGTTATGGATCAGGCGGTGAAGTCCTTGATGAACTTGACCAGCTGGACGGCCTCCATCGGTCCAACCACCACGTTCCAACCGGGCAGCTTGGCTTCGATCTCGCCCTTCATGACGGCGACCTTGCCGGGGATGATCAGCGTGCGGGACTTGACCTTGTTCTCGATGTCATGCTCGTCGAAGAACTTCTTGATGGTGCCGGCGGAGAACTTGCCCGCTGCCCACGCCGTCAGAACGGACATGCCGCTGGCGTCGGTGATCAGCAGGTTGACCGGGCACTTCGACCTTTCGTACTCGCCGGAGACCAGGAAGTAGGTCAGCGCGAAGTCGACGGTCAGGGAGCAGACGGAATTCTCGTCAGCGCCGTTGAGGGCATAGATGCCGGGCTCCACCTTCATGGGCTTCTGGGGATCGGTGAAGATGTTCTGGCGCAGGCCGTACAGCGCCAGTGCCTCGGCGTAGGTCATCTTCTCCATGACGATGATGGAACCGTAGCGAAGGGTGAAGGCTGCGGCCAGGGCGGTCTGCATGTGCAGGTCGCCTTCGGCGATCTTCGCCAGGTTTACGATGGACGGATAGCCCAGGCTGCGCTCCTGATCCTTCAGGTTGCCGCGGCGCACCATGACGGCGTTGCCGAAGGTCTGCTTCGCGTCCGCGCCGGTGCAGTCGATGATCAGGTTCTTGTTGCCCTTGCCCTCGAGGGCCTTGATGTTGTCGTAAATCTCGGAGATGTCCGCCCCGGTCACGCCCAGGGTGACGCCCGCAGCGGTGGCCACGGCGTTCATGGCGTCCAGGTTGTCCTTGCCCGCGCCGTTCAGGATGGGCTTGGAAGCCTTGCAGACGTCCAGCGCCGCCTTGGCGACGTCGGCGTCGGCGCAGTTCAGCACCAGCGCGCGCTCGGCGGCCATGACCTTGTTGACCAGCGCCACATAGGCGTCAGCGCCGTTGCCGGCGTAATCCAGGAACAGGAACTCCACGTACTCACGCTCGCCGATGCGCTCGTAATCGACCTTTTTGATCTCGGCGATCTTCGCGTCAATCTCGTCGGCGCTCATGCAGGAGCACAGAGTGACGGCGTACAGGTTGCGGTTGACCAGGGTCTTCTCGTGGCGGAACAGCACGGTCTCGCCGCCCAGCTTGTGCTCGGTGGCGCCGGCGCCGACGGTGATGGTCTTCATCAGGGGCGCGGTGGCCTCGGACAGGGACGCCAGGGCGTCAGCGGACATGTGGGGGCACTTTTCAATCGGCACCGCACCGGAGGCGACCTTCATTGCGAACGCCATGCAGGTGGGGCTGCCGCATTCCTTACAGTTCTTCTTGGGGGAGAGCTTGAAAATATCTAAGCCTTTCAGTGCCATTTTACGTTACCTCCTTCTTAGACCAGCGCAGCGATCATGTCCGCGATTGCCTTAACAGCAGCCGGATGGCGCATGATGACAGCGTCGGAGCCGCCCGCCAGGCAAGCAGCAGCGGTGGTGATCTCCATTTCGATGCCGCGTTCCTCGGCGTTGCCCCACTCGGGCATATCTGCTTCGGACATGATGGCTTCCTTCACGCCCCAGGTCTCGGTGGAAACGGGGGTGATGATGGGCATCTGGAGCTGGTCGTCGGACTGAGCCAGAGCGGCGGCACGGATGCGGTCCAGAGTGGAAGCCA
>JAZSAA010000099.1:0-6329 GCA_045601625.1 Clostridia bacterium
CTGTCGTTGGACTTCTCCCGGCTGCACCGGCTGCGCCCCGGCTACGGTTATTCCAACCTGCCGGACGCCACCGCCGGCCAGCCCTGTCCCGACGCGCCCTGCATCTGGCGGATGGAGCTTTCAGGCGGCAGGGTGACGCCCCTTTTGAAGTACACCGATTTCGCCGCCTTCGAGCCCGATGGGCGCATGGAGGGCGCGGAGCACAAGGTGAACCACCTGATGCTCTGTCCCGACGGCAGCCGCTTCATGGTGCTGCACCGCTGGTTCCGGAAGGGGCACAAGCATACCCGACTGGTCACCGTGAACAGCGACGGCACCGGCATGTACAACCTCAGCGACGACGACTTCGCCTCCCACAGCTTCTGGAAGGACGACACCCACATACTCTCCTTCCTGCGCAAGCGCGCCACCGGCGACCACTATTATTTAATGAAGGACCGCAGCACGGAATACGGGCTGCTGTGGCCCGGGCTGCGCACGGACGGTCATTGCAGCTATTCCCCGGACAAGCGCCGCGTGGTCACCGACAGCTACCCCAACCGGGCGCGGCTGTCCAGCGTCCATGTGTGCTCCGACGAATCGAACCGCGCCCAGAGGGTGGCCCGTGTCCTTTCCCCGCTTAAATACGTGGGCGACTGCCGCTGCGACCTGCACCCCCGCTGGAACCGGGCCGGCGACGCCATCTGCATCGACTCCACCCACGAGGGCCGGCGGGCCATGTACAAGATCCCCGTTCCCGCGGAGGCCCCCGTGGCCGACCCCGTTGTACAAGGTCCGTCCAAGCCGTCCCTGAAGGCGCGGATCAAGCGCAACAAAGCGCTGTTTGCCGTGCTCAACGGCGTCCGGCACGCCTCGGACCCGGTCTACAGCGGCTGGATGCGGCTGTGCCACCGGTTGTACGGCGTGGACGGGAACAAGGTGTTCTTCTCCAGCTACGATGGCCTGTTGTACAACGACAACCCCCGCGCCGTGGCCGAGGCGCTGCACGAGATCGCCCCCGGCGCGAAGCTGCTGTTCCGGCTGGGCGGCAAGGGCATGGCCTCGCCGGACATCCCCGATTACATCACGAAGGTACCCCGCAGCGGCTTCGCCATGATGAAGGAGATGGCCACGTCGAAGGTCATCGTCACCAACGCCGGCATGAAGCGCTGGATGAAGAAGTTCGACGACCAGTACTACATACAGACCTGGCACGGCGACCGGGGCTTCAAGAAGGTGCGCCTGGACCTGGAGCCGAACAACCGCTACTTCCAGTACGAGAGCAAACGCATCGACCTGGCCGTGTCCGGCTCCCGCTTCGGCAGCGACGTGTACCGCAGCGGCTTCGCCGTGAAGGGCGAGATCCTGGAGGTGGGCTATCCCCGCAACGACCTGCTGGTCAAAAACCCGCCCGAGGTCGCCCGGAGGGTGCGCCGCGCCCTGGGCATCGCCGACGGCGTCCGGGTGCTTATGTACGCACCCACCTTCCGCAGCGCCACCAGCGGCTCGGTACAGGACGCGACCTTCAGCCTCGAAAGGGTCCGCGAGACCCTGGAAAGGGCCACCGGCGCGCGCTGGCTGTGCATCACGCGGGGGCACATCGACTCCAGGGGCATCCACTCCGACGCGCAGATGGACGTGAGCGCCTGGCCCGAGGCCACGGAGCTGCTGCTGATCACCGACCTGCTGATCACCGACTACTCCTCCATCGGCGGCGATTTCATGCTGCTGGACCGGCCCGTGATCTACTTCCAGCCCGACGTGGGCGACTACAACGCCGAGCGCGGCCTGTACTTCGACCCCGACCAGTCCCCGCTGATCGTCGCCCACAGCGAAGCGGAGCTTCTGGAGCTGCTGTCCCGGCCCATCGACGGCCCCGGCAATTGCAAAGCCGTGCTGGATTTCTTCGGCGCGAACGAAACCGGAAAAGCGGCGCAGATCGTGGCGGAGCGGATTCGGGAGAGAATGGGCAAATACTGATTTGTCGCTGAGCGACAAATCAGTATTTGAGTGGCTAGTGGCTAGTGATTAGTGGCTAGTGAAGGAGGAAATCCTTGCGGATTTCTTTGATTAAAGGATCGAAAAGCGTTGAAACCTCTGCCGTTCCCATTGAATCAAACAAATCCCGTAGGGATTTGATCCACCACTAGTCACTAGCCACTAGCCACTAACTACTGAATTCTGATCTATCGAGCATCAGCCCGATAGATCAGAATTGTTCCCGCGTTAAAACTTCGCGCATGCATTGACAAACCCCACTCCCTCGCTTATAATTTACCCAACTAAAGCATTAACGCGACCCGGAGGCATCCACCGTGAACCGCAGCGCTTACAGCTATTACTACTTTTACTTTATCGGCACGCGCAGATAAAGAGCTTTGCTGTACCGCGGATTCAAGGGAAAACCCGAAAACGGCCTTGCAGTAAAACTCACTGCGGGGCCGTTTCTTTTCGCCATGCAGCGACCTCCAGGCCGCCACAGATTCCGGCGACATTGAGCGCGCCTGTACAACGACATCCCAATTCCGAAAGGAGCAATCCAACATGATCATACTGCTCAAGGACAAGGTCAATGAAAACCAGGTGAAGAACCTGACCAACTGGCTGGAGGGCAACGGCTTCGGGCTGCACATCTCCAAGGGCCAAAACCACACCATCATCGGCCTGATCGGCGATACCAGCCGCGTGGACATGGACCTGATCGCCTCGCTGGACATCGTGGAAACGGTCAAGCGCATCCAGGAGCCCTTCAAGAGCGCCAACCGCAAGTTCCACGAGGACGACTCGGTCATCGACTGCGGGGGGGTGAAGATCGGCGGGGACAACTTCCAGATCATCGCCGGGCCCTGCAGCGTGGAGACCCGGGAGCAGATCATCGGCGTGGCCCAGGCCGTGAAGGCCAGCGGCGCGGGGATGCTCCGGGGCGGCGCGTTCAAGCCCCGCACCTCGCCCTACGCCTTCCAGGGCCTGCACGAAAAGGGCCTGGAGCTGCTGAGCGAGGCCAAGAAGGCCACCGGGCTGCCCATCGTCACCGAGATCATGGAGGCCAACCATTTGCCCCTTTTCGAGGACGTGGACGTGATCCAGGTCGGCGCGCGGAACATGCAGAACTTCGAGCTTTTGAAGGAGCTGGGGCAGACCCGCAAGACGATCCTGCTGAAACGGGGCCTGGCGAACACGCTGGAGGAGCTATTGATGAGCGCCGAATACATCATGGCCGGGGGCAATAACAATGTCATCCTGTGTGAAAGGGGAATTCGCACATTTGAAACCTACACCCGCAACACGCTGGACCTGTCCGCGGTGCCGGTATTGAGGCGGCTGACCCACCTGCCGGTGGTGGTGGACCCCAGCCACGGCACCGGCCACGCCTACCTGGTGAAGTCGATGGCCATGGCGGCCACCGTGGCCGGGGCAGACGGGCTGATCATCGAGGTGCACAACGACCCGCCCCACGCCCTGTGCGACGGCAAACAGTCCCTCACCCCCGAGCAGTTCGACGAACTGGCCAAGGGCATCCGCAATGTGCTGCCCTTCGCCGTGCGATAAGGAGGCGCTACCATGAAGATCGGCATCGTCGGCCTGGGCCTGATCGGCGGCTCGCTGGCCATGAGCATCCGGAAGCACACCGAGCACACCGTGTTCGGCTACGACATCGACCCCCAGGTGATGCTGCGGGCCAAGGCGGTGGAGGCCATCCACGACGACCTGACCGAAGACCTGCTCCCGGGCATGGACATCGTGCTGGTGGCCCTGTTCCCCCAGCTGTGCGCCGACTGGATCGTCAGCCACGCCGACGCCTTCGGCCCGAAGGCGCTGGTGACCGACTGCGCGGGCGCCAAGCGCTGCGTGTGCAACCAGGTGGAGCCGGTGGCGGCGAAGCACAGCTGGACCTACATCGGCGGCCACCCGATGGCGGGAAGGGAGTTCTCCGGCTTCGCCAGCGCCCGGGCCAACCTGTTTGAAAACGCCTCTATGATCCTGTGCCCCGCCCCCGAGGTGGGCATTGAGCAGCGGGAGGCGGCCAAGGCCTTCTTCCTGGAGACCGGGTTCAAGATGGTACGCTTCTGCACCCCCGAGGCCCACGACCAGATGATCGCCTACACCAGCCAGTTGGCCCACGTGGTGTCCGGCGCTTACATCAAAAACCCCCTGGCCCCCAGCCACAAGGGCTTCTCCGCCGGCAGCTTCCTGGACATGACGCGGGTGGCGCGGATGAACGAGGTCATGTGGACCGAGCTGTTCCTGGAAAACAACGACCTGCTGCTCCCCGCCGTGGACGATTTGATCTTCCGCCTGAACCAGTACCGCGAGGCCCTCGCCTCCGGCGACCCGGAAAAGGTGCTGCCGGTGCTGAGGGAGGGACGGATTGCGTAGGAAGCGCTGGACTGAGAATTTCTGTTTTATCGAGCTGTTGCTCGATAAATCAGAAATTGAGTATTTAGTATTTAGTGGTTAGTATTTAGTGGCGGTACAAATCCTGACGGATTTGTTTGTTTTTAAGGTAACGGTAGAGGCTTCAACGTTTCTTGATCCCTTGAATCAAAAGAAATCCGTTAGGATTTCCTCCTCCACTAACCACTAAATACTAAATACTAACCACTGAAATTCTGATTTGTCGCTCCGCGACAAATCAGAATCTACGGAGGTGCCCATGCCCATCGATATTCGCCACGCCCGTCGGGAAGAGCTGGAGCGCGTCAACGAACTGCGTCGGCAGGTAAACGCGCTGCACGTGCAGGGCAGGCCGGGACACTTCAAGCCCGGCTTTGGCCCGGAATTGCAGGCGCGGCTGTTCGAGGCCTTTGATTCTGATCACTTCGGCGTGATCGTGGCCGCGGAGGGCGCAGAGATCCTCGGCTTTGCCGTGGTCCAATACGTCCGCCGCCCGGAAGGGCCCTACACGCTGCCATTGGATTACTACCACGTGGAGGAGTTTGGCGTGGACGCGGCCCATCGCCGCCGGGGTGTCGCCACCGCGCTGGTGGCGTACATGAAGGCCGACGCGAAGGTGCGCGGCTTCACCCGTCTGGACCTTGACGTCTGGGCCTTCAACGATTCCGCCCTGGCCTTCTATGAGGCAGCGGGATTCACGACCTACCGAAGGTATATGGAACTGGAGGTTTGAACATGCGTACCATTCACATACCCGCTTCCACCGAATACGACGTGCTGATCGGCGAGGGGCTCATCGACAAGGCCGGCGAGCTGACCAGGAAGGTCGTCAGGCCCTGCCGCTGCCTGATCGTCACAGACGATACCGTTGATGAGCTCTACGGCGACCGGGCGCAGATCAGCTTCAGCTACGCCGGCTTCGACGTCTCCCGCTTCGCCTTCCCCGCCGGGGAGGCCAGCAAGAACCTGTCCACCCTCTCCGACATCCTCGACGCCATGGGCGAGGCGGGGCTTTCCCGCAGCGACCTCGTCGTGGCGCTGGGCGGCGGCGTGGCGGGCGACATCGCGGGTTTCGCCGCGGCCATCTACACAAGGGGCATCCGCTTTGTACAGGTCCCCACCACGCTGCTGGCGGCGGTGGATTCGTCCGTGGGCGGCAAGACCGCCGTCGACATGCCCTTCGGCAAGAACATGGTGGGCGCGTTCCACCAGCCCAGCCTGGTCATCACCGACACCGACGTGCTGCGGGACCTGCCCGCCCTCCAGCTGTCCAACGGCGCGGCGGAGGCCATCAAGTGCGGGGTACTGAACGACCCGGAACTGTTCGCGCTGCTGGAGACAGGCGACTGGCAGGACCGGATCGACGAGGTGGTGGCGCGCTGCGTGGCCTACAAGCGGGACGTGGTGGCCGGGGACGAGTTCGACACCGGCAACCGGGCCTTTTTGAACCTGGGCCACACCTTTGGCCATGCCATCGAGCACCTCTCCCATCTCACCCTGCTCCACGGCCAGGCGGTGGCCGTCGGCACGGTGATGGCCGCTTCGGCGGCGGGGTGCCCGGAGGATACGATTCGGCGGATCGCCGGGTGCATGAAAGCGAACGGCCTGCCGGTGCGCTGCGAGTACCCGGTGGCCGACCTGGCCAGGGCCGCCCTTTCCGACAAGAAGCGGTCCGGGAAGCATATCACGCTGGTGCTGCCGAACGAAATCGGCAGGTGCCATCTGGAGAAGGTCCCCGTGGCCGAGCTGCCCCGGTGGTTTGAAAGGGCCCTGAACGCCCAGGAGGCGCTGAAGCTATGAACGTCGTCATCACCCCCGGGGCACTGTCCGGCGCGGTGCGGGTCCCGGCCTCCAAGTCCGCCGCCCACCGGCTGCTGATCTGCGCCGCGCTGGCGGACGGCCCCACCCGCATCGCCATCAACGCCACGAACCGGGACATCGAAGCCACCGCCGCC
>JAZSAA010000100.1:0-2151 GCA_045601625.1 Clostridia bacterium
GGCCAACAAGCACGGCTGCATCGTCACCCAGGGCGAGGACGGCCTGACCAGCCGCGAGGGCGTGTACGCCGGCGGCGACGCCGTCACCGGCGCGGCCACCGTCATACTGGCCATGGGCGCGGGCAAGAACGCCGCCGCGGCCATCGACGAGTATATCAAGAGCAAGTAAGAAGCGCACATTCTGCGGTCCGCTGGAGAATGAATTTTTCAGCGGACCGCAGTTTATTATTTTACGGGAATGGCGCGATATTTCGACAAAACCGTTTGCCGCCTTGACAGTCCCTGCTCCGCCCGCTATAATGACCCTGCATCTGTACATACATTATGGAATAAGGAGAATTGTCATGGGCATCGTGAGTATACTGCTGGGCGCGATCACTTTCTTTGTCTTTACCGGCGCCGGCGCCATTCTGGCCAACAACATCGTGGAACAGAAGCAGGTTCTTTCCATGGCCATCACCAGCCTGAGAACGGTTTCCGACACCTCGCTGATGGTCGGCGTGGTGGGGCTGTTCGCCTTCATCGGCCTGCTGATCGGGGTCGGCCTGATCATGCAGGGCCTGACCTACAACCGCATCGCAAAGCTGCACAGTCAGCTCAAGCGCAGGCTGTAAGAGACAGATATCGATCCATATGCAGCGGGGCCTGTGCCGCCACGCCCCGCAGATCATACGTACAGGGCGATGGCGGCGCAGGCGCCACTGCATTCATCGCACGAACGGGAGGCGTTCTTCGCTTCCCTGGAAGCGTTCCAACACCCCTGTCACGGTTTCTTCAATTTGCCCGTTAACACCGATTCGCCCGTCATCCCGGGCGATGCGAAGCGGCGTCGTGCCGCAGGCTTGCGAGGCACAGGAGCTCCCCATTTCATTGTTCATCAAATTGACATCAAATATACGTGCGCATAATGCGAATATGTGCTATAATATAGAATGGAAATTGATATAGAACCCTGATCTCAGGAGGAAATAAGTGAAATACGCGATATTCAAACCCCGGGAGTACGACCGCAACTTCCTGTTCGCCGTCATACTGCTGACCGTGAAGATGCTCTTCTTCGTCGTGCTGCTGATCGGCCTGATCGGCGGCGGGCTGGTGGTCGGCATCGCCAAGGGCTGGGTGGACACCTCGCCGAACCTGGACCTGTCCCAGATCGGCGCGCAATCGCAGACGTCGTTCATATACGATTCCAGCGGCCAGCTGATCATGGAGTTCAAGGGCTCGGAAAACCGAATATACGTCGAGCTCGAGGACATTCCCCAGCAGCAGATCAACGCCGTCATCGCCATCGAGGACGCCCGCTTCTACGAGCACCACGGCGTGGACCTGAAGCGCGTCGGCGGCGCGCTGGTGAACAACGTCATGGGCGGCGCCACCCAGCGCGCCTCCACCATCACCTGCCAGCTGGTCAAGCTGACCCTTTTGAACAGCGACCAGAACTACAAGCGCAAGGTGCAGGAGGCCTACCTGGCCCTTGAGCTGGAGAAGAACCTGGACAAGGAGCAGATCCTGGAGGCCTACCTGAACGTGATCTACATGGGCGGCAGCAGCTACGGCGTGAAGATCGCCGCCCAGGACTACTTCGGCAAGGACCTGAACCAGCTGACCCTGCGGGAGTGCGCCTGCCTGGCGGGGCTCATCCGCAACCCCTCGCGCTACAATCCCCGGCGCAATTACTACGCCAGGAAGCGGCCGGAGGAGACCGACAACCGCACCAACTACGTGCTGGAGGAGATGCTGGACCACCGCCTGATCACCGAGGAGGAATACCAGCAGGCCCGCAACGACACTCTGAACGTCGTCGAGAACGCCACCGCCGCCACCAACAACATGTACGACAACGCCTACTACGTGGAGTATTCCATCTACGACGTCGTCACCAAGATGCTGTGGGTCGAGGGCCTGGAGGACACCTCCTACAACCGCGCCCAGATGGAGACCAAGCTGCGCAACGGCGGCTACAAGGTTTTCACCAGCCTGAAGCCCGAGGTGCAGCAGGCGGTGCAGGAGACCATCACCAACTACACCCGCTACCCCTCGATGCGCTATTCCAACGACAGCTCCACCCAGGCCTCCCTGGGCGGGGGTGAATTCCTGACCGTGGTGCAGCCCCAGTGCGCCTGCGCCGTGATGGACTGGCACACCGGCGAG
>JAZSAA010000101.1:0-2282 GCA_045601625.1 Clostridia bacterium
GTTTCCTTATAATCAAACAAATCCCGTAGGGATTTGCACCGCCACTAAATACTAACCACTAAATACTAAATACTCAAATTCTGATTTATCGAGCCCTGCTCGATAAATCAGAATTTATACTTCCACCACATGGAACCCCGCTGCCCTTTCCAGGCGGTACATGACGGCGAGGCCGACGCCGGCGGTGTCGATGGCCTCGGAGAAGAGGACGTCGGCGTTCAGGGCGTCGGCGTCGCGCAGGCGGGCGAACATCGACCGGGCCATGGCCTCGGCGTCCGGCCCCAGGGGCAGCACCCGGCGGTCGCCGTAGGCGGGGGCGTGGCCGTCCAGGGCCAGGATCAGGGGGCGCTGGCCCTGGGCGAGGGCCGCGTCGTACAGGCGGCGGATGCGGTCGACGACGGCGTCCGGCGCGCCCCGCACGATGGTCATCTCGCCGGCAGGGGCGTAGTGGCGGTACTTCATGCCGGGGCTGCGGGGCCGTTCGCCCGGCTTCAGCGGGCGCAGCACGGCCTCGTCCACGGTGACGCCGCCGCAGATTTCGGCGATGCGCTCGGGGGTGACCCCGCCGGGGCGGAGGATGCGGGGGGTGTCGCCGGTGACGTCGATCACCGTGGATTCAAGGCCCACTTCGCAGGGCCCGCCGTCCAGGATCAGCGGGATTCGCCCGTCCATGTCCTCCAGCACGTGCCCGGCGGTGGTGGGGCTGGGCCGGCCGGAGCGGTTGGCGCTGGGGGCGGCGATGGGGCGCCCGGCGGCGTCGATCAGCGCCCGGGCCGCCGGGTGGGCCGGGTAGCGCACCGCCACGGTGTCAAGGCCCGCGGTGACGGCCATGGGCACGGCGGGGGATTTCGGGAAGATCAGCGTCATCGGGCCGGGCCAGCAGGCGTCCATCAGGGCCCGCGCCGCCGAGGAAGGCGTCGCGGCGATCAGCGGGGGCAGCTGGTCGGGGGCGCTGATGTGCACGATCAGCGGGTTGTCGCCGGGGCGGCCCTTCGCCGCGAAGATGCGCCCGACGGCCTCCGCGTCCAGCGCGTTGGCCCCTAGGCCGTACACCGTCTCGGTGGGAAAGGCCACCAGCTCGCCCGCGCGGATCAGCGACCCGGCGAGGTCGAGGGCGGCGGGGGTGACGGGGAGAAGTTGGGTTTGCAAGGTGATGCTCCTTTGAATGATTGCGTAAGTCGGTTCGGTGTGGTACAATAGGGGCAGACAGAAGGGGGCGCCCTTATGATACCATTTGACAAGGCGGTGGACATGCTGCGCGGGCTGTCCGAGGCGGATTATGAGTCCGCGTCCAACTATATCCAGGCGCTGGCGTCCGGGTGGGTTTCGCCCGAGCGGCCGATGAGCCGGGCCCAGCTGCTGGAGGATCTGGCGCTGTCCCGGCAACAGGCGAGGGAGGGCGAGCGCCGCCCCGCCCGGGAGGCCATCGACGGGGTGATGGCGGATTATGGCCTGCTATCGCGTTGAGCTGACCGAGCGCGCCCTGGCACACTTCCGGGGACACGTCGATGACATCGTGAATGAGCTGTGCAACCCGGATGCCGCGCTGCGGCTGTGGGATGCCCTGGGGCGGTCCATCGACGCGCCGGCTGACCACCCGGAGACCGCGCCGCTGTGCGTCGATCGGGCGCTGCGGGGGTTCGGCTATCGAAAAAAGCTGATTGACGGAACCCGGTACCTGTGCGTCTGCCGCGTCGAGGGGGATGCCGTCTGGATCGACGGCATTCACCATGAACTCCAGGATTACGAAAACCTGTTTGCGACGGGGGAATAATGGATTGGGCCGACCTGCCCTGGCAGGTCGGTTTTGATTTACAGTATCGTCTCCATCCCGACCTTATAGGGCTTCAGGCCCAGCTTTTCGTAGAAACGCATCGCGCCGGGGTTGCAGGTCCAGACGTTCAGGGTGACGTTGTAGCAGCCCTTTTGGCGGGCGAAGGCGAGGATGGCCTCGTAGAGGGCGCGGCCCACGCCCAGGCCCCGGGCGGCTTCGTCCACGCAGATGTCGTCGATGTAGAGGGTGTCGTGGTCCTCCATCAGCCGGCCCCCGCTGTGCTGCATCACGCAGAAGCCGTGGCCCAGCACCTTGCCGGAATCGTCCACGGCGACGAACACCGGGGTGGCGGGGTCGGTGAGGATGGCGGCGAGCTCCGCCTCGGTGTACTTCGTGGTCGGGCCCCTGAACAGGTCCGGCCGGCCGACGTGGTGCACCATGTTCACCTGGACGAGGAGGGACATCAGGGCGGGGAGGTCGGTTTTGGTGGCGGGGCGGACGGTGATGG
>JAZSAA010000102.1:0-9839 GCA_045601625.1 Clostridia bacterium
TCCTCTTCCGCTTCTTCCGATTCCACTGTTTCGGTTTCAATGGTCTCCTCGGTCATTGCCAACGCTTCAGAGGCCAGCGCTTCATCAAGCCCGTCGCCCTCCCCTTCAACCTCTTCTACGACCAATTCTCCCTCTGCTTCAATAGATTCCACTTCGGTAGCCGATTCTTCGGTCGGCGCTTCGGTGGGTTTGGCAGTCGGCGCTTCCGTCGGTTCTTCAGTCGGCGCTTCGGTGGGCTTGGCAGTCGGCGCTTCCGTCGGTTCTTCGGTCGGCGCCTCGGTGGGTTTGGCAGTCGGCGCTTCCGTCGGTTCTTCGGTCGGCGCCTCGGTGGGTTTGGCAGTCGGCGCCTCGGTGGGCTTGGCAGTAGGTGCCTGCGTCGGCTCGGGGGTCTTCTTCGCTTCCTCCAGGGCCTTGACGACCTCCGCGCGCACCTCGTCCTCCACGGCCTGGGTGACCTTGTCGCGCACCTGGCTCTCCACCGCCTGCGTCACCTGCTCGCGAACGCTGTCTTCATATGCCGCTTCGACCTTCGGGCGGATGACGGCCTCCAGCTGCGCGTCGATCGTGGCCTTGACCGCATCGGAGGCCATCTGTTCCTGCACCGCAGCCTGTATTTCCGCCTGGACCGCGTCCGAGGCCAGCTGCTTTTCGATCTCCGCCTCGACCGTCGCCGCGTCGGGATGGCGCACGGCGCCCTCCACCTTTTCCCGCACCGCGGCGGTCACCGCCGCAGTCACCTGGGCCAGCACAGCTTCTTCCACCTTTTCGCGCACCTGGGCCTCCGCGCCCTCGCGCACCTTCTGCATCACGACCTCGCCGACGCCCTCGACGACCTTCTGTCGCACCTGCTCCTGCACGGCGGCCACGACCTTTTCGCGCACCTGGGCTTCCGCGCCCTCCTGCACCTTCTGGGCCACGACCTCCCGGACGCCCTCTTCCACCTTGGCCTTCACCTGTTCCCGCGCGGCCGCGTTGACGCCGTCCACCACCATCTTGTAGGCGGCCTCCTCCACCTGGCGCGTGACCTCCTTCTTCACGGCGGAGCGCACCTTGGAGGCCAGCTCGCGATTGGCCTGCGCGTAGACATAGTCCACGACCTTGTCCAGCAGCTCCCTCTCGAGACGCATCACTTCCCCGGCGTAGTTGTCCATGGTCAGTTCCTTCAACTCGATATGGAGCTTGTCAAAGTCCTTTTTCTTTTCCTCAAGGGTATCGTTGGCAGTTTCCAGGAATGCCTCAAACACCGCCTTGGCGGCGTCCACCAGGGTATCGCTGTTGCTGTCGATCTCGTCCAGGCCCTTGGACAGGGAGTTAGCGCCGCTGGAGAGCTGCTTCACGCCGTCCACGAGGTCGCTGCTGCCGGTGTAAAGCGCATCGACGCCCTCCTGCAGATCGCCTGCGCCGTCGTCCAGCGCGCTTGCGCCGTCGTTCAGGTCGGTGGTGCCCGCATTCAGCTGTTTCGCACCGTCCGCCAGGCTGGTCGCGCCGTCGTTCAGCTGCTCAGCGCCGTCCATCAGCGCCTCTGCGCCCTCCGCCAGGCGGTCCGCACCGTCCGCCAGCGCGCCGGTACCCTCCGCCAGCTGCTTCGCGCCGTCCGCCAGCGCGCCGGTGCCCTCCGCCAGCTGGCCCGCGCCGTCCCGCAGCTCGCCCGCGCCGTCCGCCAGCGCGTCCGCGCCGTCGTTCAGCTGGTTCATGGCGTCCTGCAGGTCCTCGCCCAGGGAATCGGTATCCAGGTCGATCTTGTCCTCTTCCCGGAGGACATCGGCCACATAGCTGGTGGCGAAGGTGTAGGAGCCGTCCGAGGCATAGTTCACCACGTCCGCCTCGATGGTGCAGGTCGTGGGCACATCGATATGCACCTCGTCGTACTCGGAGAGGTGCAGCGCCTCGGCGAGGCCCGGCAAGCCGTAGCAGACCACGCCCCGCAGGCTTCCCGCGGTGACGTACTTGCCGTTGGTCACCCTGACGTTGGAGTAGTTTTCCTCTTCCATGCGAATGACGGTGACCATGATGAAGGGCATCGGCATCGTCTCACGCCGGCCGCCAACGACCACCTCGTCCTGCTGGAGGGTCTCATAGCTGACGGTGATTTCCAGGTGGCCGCTCTTTCCGGCCAGTTCTTTGGCCGCGATGGGCTGCCCGTCCAGCCTGTAGGCGAAGTGCACCGCGACGGGCAACGGCGCGTCGGACGTGCCCTCGTAGGTGATCTCGTCGCCGCCGGCCTTCCACGTGATCACGTCGTCGGTCACGCGGGAAAAGGTCTGGTCGCCGCCGACGTTTTCTATATTTTCAAGTCTGCTGACATCGACGATTTCATCCTTGCCCTCGTTGTTGTACAGCCGCGCGCTGACGGTGACGCTGTCCACATTGCCCTCGGGATCGGCGAAGACGTAGACGGTCTCCTTCTTGTCCTCCGCCAGGGCGGGCAGCACCATCCCGCAGAGCATGGCCAGTGCGACGATCAGGGCGACGCGGCGCATTCCATTTCGTTTCATATATTCAAGCCTCCGTTCCTTCGACACGTTCATTCAAGCGGCGATGTCCAGCGTCCGCTGCGGCGGGATGTGTATCGCACACAGCCCCACACAGAAGCTCATGACGCCCTGCGTCATCAGCGATATCCCGATCACCCGGACCCACGCCCGCATGCCCTCAAAGGGAAAGACGATGAGGAGTATTCCGGCGATAACGGCGACCAGCGCCAGCGCCAGCATCAGCCACCAGGTGCCCAGGCCAAAGCGCCGGGCTTCCATGGCGGTCTGGACCTTGAACAGGTTGTCCGCCAGCAGCTCCACGCCCAGCACCAGGGCAAGCACGTTCACGGCGAGGCTGCGGCGGAATATGAGCACCGACCCCAGCGCGACGGCCAGCACGCCCAGCACGGGATCGTGCTGGAACGCCAGACCGTAGGGATCCCGGGAATAGTGACCGATGATCCGGACGATGCCAAATGCCGCGATGATCGCGCCAGCGCCCCAGCCGATCATATCCGGTGTGATGTCCGGCAGGACCAGCATCGCAATGCCCATGATGCAGAACAGGGCCGCGAGGACCAGATAGCCCGTCTTCGCCGTTCGTATCAGCTTGATTGAGCCCATACTGCGCACGCTCCTTTGAAAAATCCTTTTTCACTGTAGCGGCGGCCTCCGGGCCGCCACTGCGCGTTTGACGTATGTGAAAGGCCGTTTACCGGCCTGTTGATCTCCGCATTCATTATCCTATTGCACCGCGCTGCGCCCGAGCATCGTTTCGATGCTCCCCCTGCGCAGCTCGCACAGCCGCAGGAAGCGCTCCTCCATGCCCTGGGGCATGCCGCTGTTCAGCCAGTCGATCACCAGCCCAAACAGCTCGCACTTGTAGGATTGTATGATGATGTCCCGGTCCTCCGGGCGGATGGCCTTATCCCCCGCCGTCTTTTCGACAAACTGGGTGGCGGCGTGCCTGCAAATCTCCATCAGCCGCCGCTCCAGGAAATCCCGGTTGGATGAATTGTAGATGTGGTATATGGCGTTGCGGTGGTCGGCGCCCAGGCGCATGGCCATCTCGATACATTCCTCCATCGACGATATGTCCCGGTACTGCTTCATCACGCGATCCACCTCGTCGATGATGATCGCCTCGATCAGCGACGATATGTCCTCGAAGTGGTAGTAGAACGTGTTTCGGTTGATGTCGCATTCGTCGACGATGTCCTTGACGGTGATCTTGTTGAGGGGCCGCGTCTCCAGCAGCCTCAACACCGATTCCATGATGGCGTTTCTCTTCTTGGAAACCATGCTGTCGTCTCCCGGATCATGATTCAGGGGATGAGGGCTGCCTGCACAACGCATATGTAGCGGCGGCGCCTGTCCGGCACCATATGGCGACAGATTGCCGCCGCTACATCAACAGCCCCCGGCGCTGCGCATCAGTCGTCGGTATCGACGACCCTGTAGGCCATGGCCTCGGCGGCGGCGACCTGAGCGCCGGCATCCTCGATCGCGTCCATGATGTCGGAGCGGATGATGGCGCGCATCAGCAGCGCGTTGCCGGCGGCCAGTCCGATGTCCCGGGTGCCGTCGCCCACGATGTAAAGCAGCTTGCCCTCGGCGTCGCGGGCAGCCATCGCCACGGTGACCTTGAAGGCGTTTTCATCGCCGCTGTTGGTCACGGTCGCGCGCAGCACGTCCTCGTTGTCGTCCTCGTCCTTTTCCACATACTCGGCGCTGGCCGTCAGGGCGCGGATCTCATCGTCGTCGTCCGCGGCCTTGGTGGTGATCGTCAGGTTGAAGTGGTCGATCGTACCCTTTTCATCCACGTCCTTGACGTCCTTGGTGATGACCAGCCAGCCGGACTGGCCGGGCTCCAGGATCTCGGGATACAGGCTGTACTTCGAGGTGGATTCGAAGGTGACGTCGTCCCGGTCGCGGATCTCGAAGAGCAGGTCGTTGATGCTGGCGCGCTTGTCGCCGTTGTTGGTGACCACGGCGTAGTAGTACACGCGATAGCCGTCGGAATGGGACAGCACATAGGACGCGGTATCCTCCGTCGCCTGGATGTTGCCCGCGGCCAGGGCCGACACAGCGGAGCAGCTCAAAATGAGGGTGATGATCAGTGCGATGATGCGTTTCATGGATATTCTTCCTCCTCGTTTCCAAATTATGGATCCATTCTACCCCGCTTTGGGGCAAAGTCAATAGACAGATGCCCCATATCTGCCCAAAAAACGCCATTATTTAATACAGGTAACATATTTTCGTCGATCACCCGGGATTGGCCCCAAATTTGCGTTTTCCCTTGACAAGCGTGCCGTCGCGCCGTAAACTATACGTATATGTATAAGTATAATGTGGGGTAGAGGGACATGGCGATGAACGACGGCAACACCACGCTGAACGAACTGAAGGAACAGGTGCACCGGCTCTGCCTGCGCAAGGGCTGGGGCGTGGACGGGGTACAGAACCCCCAGCAGGTGGCCATGGCGATGACGGTGGAAATGAGCGAGCTGCTGGAGCACTTCCAGTGGCTGAACCCCGACGATGTCCGGGCGCTCATGGCGGGCGGGGACCCGGAGCGGGTGGCCCTGATCGCCGAGGAATTCGCCGACGTGATGATGTACGGGCTGCAGCTGGCCCGCACGCTGGGCATCGACATCACCGGGCAGGTGCTGCGCAAGATCGACATCGTGGACCGTCGCCCGCCCAAGCCCTACAATCCCAAGCGCTGACACAATCCCCTTACAAGCGAGGACCTTCACCATGATGCTGAAGCATTCCAGAGAACCCGTGGACGGCCAGCCCATCGAAAACACCTTCCTGGCCGTCGACGAGCATACCGGCAGCCAGCTGGGCGCCTGCACCGTATTCTGCGATGAAAATCCGGCGCTGTACCCGGCCCGGCCCGTGCAGGTGCGCCTGCAGCTGGAAGGCAATCCCCTGCCCGACGCATTGCTGGGCGCGGCAGTGGCCCGGGGGCGGGAGCTGTGCAACGCCTCGGGCAAGTTCTGCCGGCTGTACACCCGCTGCGACCCGGACGACACCCAGACGCTGGACGCCCTGGCCCCCATGGGCTTCAAGGACAACGACGGCCTGGTGCAGCTGGAACTGCGGCTGCCGCTGGAATACGACTACAAGCTGCCCACGGGCTGCGTGGTGGTGAAGGACGACCTCAGCGACCCGATGGAGCAGAAGTTCTTCCTGGAGCGCTACAACGCCCTGTACAACACCGACCACGACTTCGACTGGCTGCACAGCTACATCGACCGGGAGGGCTTCACCCGCATCCTGACGGTCTCCCCCACCGGCATGGCCGGGGAGATCCTGATCTGGCGGGAGAGCTACGCCGGGGTGATCGGCTACATCCAGACCAGCAAGCGCTGGCGGCGGCTGGGCGTGGGCACCTGTATGCTGGGTCTGGCCTGCGAGGAGTTCGAGCGGGCGCGGCTGTTCTGCGCCCAGGCCAACGTCCGCGCGCGCATCCCCCACGTGCTGAAGCTGATGGAAAAGGTGGGCTTCAAGCAGACCCGCCTGCTTATGCGCTACCCCGGGGTGGACATCAACCCCGCGGAGGGAACGTTCAGTGATTAATCAAAAGGGGGCGGAGAGATGATCCCGGGAATGAAATCCGCGCTGAAAGGCCGTTGTTCTCCCGTCGGCAAAATCCGGCGGGGCATGGCGGCGCTGTTGGCCGCGGCGCTGCTCATGGGGCTGGCCTGCGCGAGCGCATCCGGCCCGGAGCCTGCTCAGGCGAACGCCGGCATGCGATACGTCGATGGAATGGCCCAGCCGATGCTCACCTATTCGTCGCCGCAGACGCCAAACGAAGACAGCGATATCCTGCGGCTGTGCGTCTATGTGGAGACGGACCACGATACGGACGGCGACGGAATGGCGGATCTGGTCAAGGTCTTTTTGCAGCTGCCCCGTCCGGCGGTGGAGGGACAGTACAAGGCCCCGGCCGTCTACGACCCTACCCCGTATCCGGCGGGCGTCTTTGAAATGACGAGGGCCGCGGACTCCTATCCCTTTGCACAGGACAGCTTTGATTATGACCGGCTGTACGCGGAAGGCGAGAAGCGCGCGCCCGTCGAGGAGGTCTCGACGCTGGCCGCCGCGGCGGAAGCGGACCCCTCGGCCTGGCTCTACACGGACCCCGGCGACGCAACCAGGCAGGGATACTATCAGATGTCGCTGTATGATTACTATCTGGTCCGGGGCTTTGCCGTGGTGGAGGCCTGCGGCATCGGGACCTACGGATCGGAGGGCTTTGAGCTTTGCGGCTTCGACCTCGAAAGGGATTCCCATAAATGCGTGGTGGAATGGCTTGCCGGAGATCGCCCCGCGTTCACCGATCGGACGGGCAAAAGGGCGATCCGGGCGGACTGGTGCAGCGGAAACGTCGCCATGACGGGCGTGTCCTATGGCGGCACGCTGCCCTATGAAGTGGCCGTCACCGGGGTCAGCGGCCTTAAAACCATCATCCCCGTGGCGGGCATCTCCAACTGGTACGACTATACCAATTCCCAGGGCGTCTCCACCTATGCGAGCCCGAACTATACCGAATGTCTCGCCTCCTTGAATGCCGGAGCCTGCTTCATGGACGACGACTGGACGGTCGTCAACGACGATTACGGCGCGTGGATCAAACAGGTCGCGTCGGACGAAATCAAGGCCAACGGCAATTTTACAGGCGTCTGGAAGAGGATGGACTATTCCGTGGATACGGACGCGATCAGCTGTTCCGCGCTGATCGTGCACGGTCTGAACGATTTCAACGTCCTGACGAAGCAGTCGGACCTGATGGTCCGGGCCTTCAAAAAGGCCGGGCAGAACGTGAAGCTGCTTCTGCACCAGAATGGACATTCGCATCTGTTCGGCATGAAGGCCGGGGATATCCTCTTTGACGACCTGGTGAACAGGTGGCTCTGCCATTACCTGTGCGACGTGGACAACGGCATCGAGGACATGCCGGAGGTGACGGTCCAGAGCAATCTGGACGGGGGCTTCACGACCCATGATTCCTGGACAGACGCCGAGACCGAGGCGCTGCGCGCAAAGCCGGCGGAGCCCCAGGACGGGCAAAACGCGGTGATCCGCAACGGAAGCTACGATCGTTTCTACGAGGATTACCTGTCGAAGGGCATTGACCCGGAGCAGTTTTTCCTGGATCTGGACGGGGAACACGCGCTGTCCCTGCCGCTGGATGTCCCGGAGGGGACGACGATCTACGGCATCCCCCAGGTCCATGTGAGGCTCTCCACGCAGGACGTGGACCAGGATAACCGGATGGTCTGCGCCCTGCTGATGGACGTGGCCGCGGACGGCCGGCCCTTCAAGGCCTACATGGTAAAGCAGGCGCTGGGCTACCGCCTGCCGAAAAAGACCGTCGACAGCTATGAATACGGCGACGGGCACGATGTGGGCATGATCAGGGAATTCGTCCAGTCCCCGACCCGCGCCAAGCTGTTCAGCCGGGGATGGATGGATCTGATGGACCCGGGCGCCGGTTACATCTCCTCGGCGATGCCGGAGCCGACCCCCCTGGAGGCGGGCGCCTTCTATGACTATACGATCTTCCTGACCCCGACGGTCTACACGCTGGCGGAAGGGCACAGGCTGGTGCTGATGCTCCTGGCACAGGACCCCTACAAGACCAGGTACGACGATATCAAGGACGATACGCCGGAATTCAACGACGACGTGGTCGAGCCCGTGTATGCCTTCACGGTGGACTGCGCCTCCGTCGACGTTGAGCTGCCGGTACTGGCGCGTCAATAGACATTATCCCCTGAATTGAATCGGGAAGCCCGCCGGGTTTCCCGTTCTTTTTTCCTCCCCGCCGCAATACCATGGAACATCACGGGAAGGAGGCATGGACATGCACGGAAACCTGTTCTATGGCTGCGGCACGGCGCTGGTGACGCCCTTCAGGGGCAACCGCGTCGATTTCGACGCGCTGGAGGGCCTGATCGACTGGCAGCTGGACTGCGGCGCGGACGCCATCGTCATACTGGGCACCACCGGCGAGCCGGCCACCGTCTCAGGCAGCGAGCGCAGCGCCATCATCGAGTGCGCCGCCGCCCGATGCCTGCACCGGGCCCCGCTGGTGGTGGGCACAGGCAGCAACGACACCCGCCGGGCCGTTGCCCAGTCCGTGGAGGCCCGCCGCCTGGGAGCGGAGGCGCTGCTGGTGGTGACGCCCTACTACAACCGGGCCAGCCGCGCGGGGCTGATCGGCCACTTCAACGCCGTGGCTGACAGCGTGGACATCCCCGTCATCATGTACAACGTGCCCGCCCGCACCGGCGTCAACCTGGACGCCGACACCGTGGCGGAGCTGGCAAAGCACCCGAATCTGTGCGCCGTGAAGGAGGCCTCGGGGAGCCTGCGGCAGATGACGGACCTGGCCCGGGCCTGCGGCGAGGGCATCGCCGTTTACTGCGGCAACGACGACCAGGTGCCCGCTGCCATGGCACTGGGGGCGCGGGGCGTGATCTCGGTGGCCGCCAACATCATCCCCGGCGTAATGAGCGACATGGTGTCCGACTGGCTGCGGGGCGAGCCGAAGCGGTGCCTGGAGGCCCAGCTGGAGTACCTGCCCCTGATCCGCCGCCTGTTCGACGAGGTCAGCCCCATCCCCGTCAAAGCCGCCCTGGCGCTGATGGGCAAAATCGAAAACACCCTGCGCCTGCCCCTGTGCCCGCTGGACCCGGACCGCCAGGAGCTGCTGCGCCGGGAGCTGAAGCGGGTGGGCCTGGTGGGATAATGCCCGCTTCCCCCTCTAAACCAACATTTATCTTGACTTTTTTCTGTCCATCCCCTATACTTGCTTCATCAACAGTTATTCTGCGACGACGGGAACAGTAACCGCGCGGGAGCATCCCAGAGAGAAGCGCCACGGCTGGAAGCGCTTCATGCCGCGCCCGGCGAACGACACTCCCCGAGCAGCCGCCCCGGCGGCGTATTCCGGCGTTAACGGAGCAAGAGATGAAGCCTCGGCTTCAAGCAGGGTGGCACCGCGAATCCTTCGCCCCTACATTTGGGACGGAGGTTTTTTTATTCCGCCGCCCGGAGAACCCCTCCGCCTGCCGGCGCAGGCGTCTTTCCCGAAGGGGGGAGGCGGCGCACGGCCCCGGAGGCGTCTTACCCCATTATTTCCATCGAAGGGAGAAATCAAGCCATGCTGACCCAGGCCCCCAAGGGCACCCAGGACATGCTGCCCAAAGACGCCCATCGCTGGCAGGAGATCGCGCGGACCATGCGCGAGGCCTGCGCGCTGGCGGGCTACCAGGAGATCCGCACCCCCATCTTCGAGCACACCGAGCTGTTCCAGCGCGGCGTGGGCGACACCACCGACGTGGT
>JAZSAA010000103.1:0-2034 GCA_045601625.1 Clostridia bacterium
CGAGGACGGCTACAAGACCCGCTTCCGCGACGCGCTGCTGCAGCGGCTGGCCGAGGGCGGGTGCGTGGACTACCAGGAGACCGAGTTCGGCGTGCTGTACATCGACGGCCAGTACTGGGGCCACTACAACCTGCGCGAGCGCATCTGCAAGTCCAACATCTGCCAGTTCGAGGGCTGGGAGGGCGACGAGGACGACATCGACCTCGTCAAGGCAAATACCAACGTGATGCAGGGCAGCAACGAGACCATGGTGCAGCTGCTGGACTACGTCACCAGCCACGACATGAACACCGCCGAGGCCTACGAGGTGCTGGACAACGCCATCGACATCCAGAACTACATCGAATACATGGCGGTGGAGATGTACACCGGCAACACCGACACCCTGAACGTGAAGCGCTACCGCAACCCGAAGCGGGACGGTAAGTGGAAGTGGGTGCTGTTCGACCTGGACTGGTCCTTCTCGGTGGACACCAACTCCCCCCAGCGCTGGCTGACCCCCGGCGGCATGGGCAACAACCTGCGCACCGACAACAAGCTGTTCATCGCCTGCATGAAGAACGAGACCTTCGTCGATCGCTTCCTGACCTACCTGGGCGAGAAGATGGCCACCACCTACAGCGCCGACAGCATCAAGGCCATGGTGGACGAGTTCTACAACGCCATCGCGCCGCTGATGCCCGATCACTACGCCCGCTGGGAGTTCAGCGAGTCCGAACACAAGTCGGCCATTCGCGAATTCGTGCGCTACGCCGAGAAGCGTCCCTACCGGATGCTGCAATTCATCAAGTACAACAAGTACCTTCCCCTGACCCAGAGCCAGATGGAGCACTACTTCGGCGAAGTGATGCAGCAGGTGGGCGTGAGCTTCGACGAGATAAAGAAACCGTAGGGGAGAGGGATCAGGGATTGCCCATTCCTGCAGGGGCGGCGATGCGCCGCCCGCCTGTTCCATGTAGCGACGGCAACCTGCCGCCATGCCAATGGAACAGGGAACAGGAATTGCCCGTTGGGGCGGTGTTGCGCCGCCTGACCGTACTGTAGCGGCGGCAACTTACCGCCACGCCATCTTCAACAACACCACAAAGAAGGGGTTCAATGCAACTGAAGAGAAACGCCCTGCCCGCGCGGCACGAGCTGAAATACTTCATCAACCCGGCGGAGCTGGAGGCCCTGCGCCAGCGGCTGCGCGGGGCGCTGAACATGGACGCGCACTGCGTGGGCGGCCGGCCCTACGCCATCCGCTCGCTGTACTTCGACGACGTGGAGGATTCCGCCTTCTACGACAAGCAGGCGGGCGTGATGCACCGCGACAAGTACCGCATCCGCATCTACAACCTGTCGGACAAGACCATCTTCCTCGAGCGCAAGCGTAAGCTGGGCGACCTGATCCAGAAGTCCAGCGTGCAGATCACCCGGCGGCTGTGCGACCAGCTGGTGGCGGGCAACCCGTCGGGGCTGCAAAAGTCCAACAGCCCGCTGCTGCAGGACGTGTATGTGCAGATGCGCACCCGCCTTTTGCGGCCCAGGGTGATCGTGGATTACGCCAGGGAGGCCTACCTGCACCCGATGGAGGACGTGCGCATCACCTTCGACATGCGCCTGCGCACGGGGCTCTCCAGCGTGGACCTGTTCAACAAGCACCTGCCCACGGTGTGCCCCCACGACCGGAACGTGGAGATCCTGGAGGTCAAGTTCAACAACTACCTGCCGGGATACATTTCGGGCTTGCTGCACGGCGTGGAGGCCGAGCGCAGCGCCGTGTCGAAGTACGTGCTGTGCCGAAGATATGAACCCCTTGGATAGTATTATCTTTTGAATATACTCAATACACAGGAGGGAAAACCCATGAACAGCATCTTTTCCAATCTCTTCAGTTCCCAGACCATCACTCCGGCGTCGTTCCCGACGATCCTGCTTTCGTTGGTGCTGGCGCTGGCCGCGGGCCTGTTTATCGCATGGATCTATCGGCGCAACTACCGGGGCGTGATGTATTCCAACAACTTCACCCTCACCCTGGTGATGATGACGCTG
>JAZSAA010000104.1:0-2277 GCA_045601625.1 Clostridia bacterium
CAGGCCCTTCGACTGCGCCGCTTCGCGGCTCCGCCCGGGATGACAGGCTCTCGCCCGCGTCATCCTGAGCGGAGCGCGTCGAAGGCCTGCGGAACAAAGGGCCTTACCCCCAACGATATCCAATATGAAAGGAAATATCAACATGTCTAAGCTCGACAACAAGAAATTCATGGTTTGCTGCGCCAACGGCGCCGGTTCCTCGCTGATGATGAAGATGACCCTGCAGAAGGTGCTGACCAAGCTGGCCGTCAAGCCCGCCACCATCCACCACTGCTCCCTGTCCGAGGGCAAGAGCGCCGCGCCCAACTATGACATCGTGCTGTGCGCCCGCAACTTCGCCAACATGTTCGCCGATGCCCAGAAGAAGGGCACCACGGTGCTGGGCCTGAAGAACATCATGTCCGCCCCCGAGATGGAGCAGGCCATGAAGGACGCCGGCCTGCTGGACTGATCCACCCAACCGATACGGCAACCGCCGGCGGTGGCAATGCCGCCGCCGGCGGTCTGCGTATGAGTGAGGCACCATGATCAAATCAGTCATATTCGATATCGACGGCACGCTGTACGATTTCGCCACAGCCCACGCCGCGGCCCTGGCCCGCCTGGCCGCCTATGCCCGTGGCACCCTGGGCCTGTCGCCCGAGCGCTTTGAAGCGCTGCACGCCCAGGCCTGCGGCCGCCTTCAGGCGCGCCTGGGCAGCTGCGCCGCCATCCACAACCGGCTGATCCGCTTCCAGCTGATGCTGGAGGCCGCCGGGAAGCCCATTGCCCACGCCCCGGAGATGGCCGACCTCTACTGGTCCACGCTGCTGGACCGCATGCGGCCCATGCCCGGCGCGGCCGACGCAATGGCGCAGCCGCGCTTCATGGGCCTGACCGTGGGCATCGGCAGCAACATGACCGCCGACTGGCAGTACGCCAAGCTCAAGCGCCTGGGGCTGATGGCCTATGTGGACTACATCGTCACCAGCGAGGAGGCCGGCGTGGAAAAGCCGGACGGCCGCTTCTTCGCGCTGTGCGCCGAAAAAGCCCGGTGCGCGCCGGAGGAATGCGCCTTCGTGGGCGACAGCCTGGAGGGCGACGCCCTGGGCGCGCGGGACGCCGGCATGACCGCCTTCTGGCTCTGCCCGGAGCCCGGGGACCAGGCGATTCCCGACGGCGTCACCCGTATCCGGAGCCTCTCCGGGCTTCCCCCGCTGCTGCAACAAATGACCCCGTAAAGGAGCCACGCCGATGAAACGAGATCGCCAGACCGTCAGCCTTCGCCACGCAGAGATGCTCGCCCTGATCCGCGACCGGCAGGAAATCCTGGTGGACGAGCTGGCCCGGACCTTCGACATCTCCACGATGACCGTCCGGCGCGACCTGCAAACCCTGGAGGAACAGGGCAAGATCAGCCGCTTCCACGGCGGCGCGAGCGTCGACGTGCGCGCCGTCGCCCTGGACGAGAAGGACCAGGTGGCCCTGTGCCAGCGCCTGATCGCCCGCTGCGCCGCCTCCCTGGTGAACAGCGGCGACACCCTGCTGATCAACGGCAGCAACACGGCGCTGGCGCTGCTGGACCACCTGGAGGGCAAGTCCGTGGGCGCGTTCACCAACAACGCCATGATGGTGGGCCACCGCTTTCCCGACGGCGTGGAGGTGCAGCTGTCCGGCGGCGTGCTGCGGGGCACGCGCCACATACTCACCGGCGACGTGGCCCTGCGCAACCTGATGGACGTGCACGCCGACAAGGCCTTCCTGGGCTGCACCGGCATCTCCCCCGACGGGGAGATCCTCTGCGGCATCCCCTCGGAGCTGGGCATCAACGAGACGATGATCGAGCACGCCGACGCCTACTTCATACTGGCCGACTACACCAAGATCGGCAAGGCCGGCACCTACGCCAGCTTCCACCTGGAGAAGAAGGGCTGCGTGATCACCGACGAATTCGCCCCCGCCGACGTGCTGAACCGCCTGCGCGCCGTGGGCATGCAGGTCATCCAGGCCCGCGCCGCCGATTACCCGGGGATGGAATAGCGGAGATTGACATTCGCCCCCTCAAGGCGTATAATAATCGTGTTATGGTTTTAACCGACCAATCAACCAACTTGTAAAGGAGCGACATTTCATGAAGCAGTTTACCTACACCATCAAGGACGCCCTGGGCATCCACGCCCGTCCCGCCGGCCTGCTGGCCAAGAAGGCCAAGAGCTATGCCGACACCGCCGTCACCATCACCGCCAACGGCAAGACGGTCAACCTGGGCCAGCTGATGAAGCTGATGGCCCTGGGCGT
>JAZSAA010000105.1:0-2992 GCA_045601625.1 Clostridia bacterium
CATATCCAGTATGGCGTAGCAGCCGCGCCCATTTTTCGTCAGAAAAACGGGTGAACCCTGCTGTACCTCTCGCAGCACCTCGGTATAGTTGCGCAGGTCGGACACGGGCTTGATATTTGGCATGGTCGTCACATCCTCTCGGCCCAAGTATAGCATGGTCTGCTGTAAAATTCAATGCCAAATTTGCAGCAAATCAGATGTACTTGCGCATCGTTTGCAGCGCGGCCTTTTCCAGCCGCGACACCTGGGCCTGGGAGATGCCGATCTCCTGGGCGACCTCCATCTGGGTGCGGCCCTGGAAGTAGCGCTGGCGGATGATGGTGCGGTCCCGGTCGGGCAGGCGGTTCATGGCCTGGTCGATGGACAGGCTGCGCACCCAGTCGTCCTCGGTGACCCGCTTGTCCTGCACCTGGTCCATCACGTAGATGGCGTCGCCGCCGGACTGGTACACCGGGTCGAACAGCGAAACCGGCTCCTGGATCGCCTCCAGCGCCAGCACCACATCGGCCTCCGGCACGCCCATGTAGCGGGCGATGTCCGAGGTGGTGGGCTCCTTTCCGGTGTCGCCGGAGAGGGCGTCGCGGGCCTTCAGGGCGCGGTAGGCGGTGTCCCGCATCGACCGGGATACCCGGATCGGGTTGTTGTCCCGCAGGTAGCGCCGGATCTCGCCGATGATCATCGGCACGCAGTAGGTGCTCAGCCGCACGTCCAGGCTCAGGTCGAAGTTGTCCAGCCCCTTCATCAGCCCGATACAGCCCACCTGGAACAGGTCGTCCATGTTCTCGCCCCGGCTGTGGAAGCGCTGGATTACGCTCAGCACCAGCCGCAGGTTGCCCTGGATCAGCTCCCGCCGGGCCCTGTCGTCGCCCGCCTGGGCCTGCTTCAGCAGCGCGCGCATGCGCTCGTGGGAGAGGGTGGGCAGCGTGGATGTGTCCACGCCGCAGATTTCTACCTTGTTGCCAGCCATAAAACAACCTCCACAGGGCATTATTGCCTTTGTGGAGGTTTGTTATACGTTGGCGGTGTTTGTAGCGGCGGCGCACGCGCTTATTTGTGGTACAGCTTGTTTGTCTGGTACGCCGGCTCGCAGGTCAGGTTCAGGCCCAGCTTGCTCAGCATGCCCTCGTCGGCCTGGGAGAGGATGACGGTGGAGTGGGCCTCGCAGCCGGCGAGCCGGGAGAGCTGCTCCATGGCCAGCTCGGCGTTCTCGTCGGTGACGGCGCAGATGGTCAGCGCGATCAGGATCTCGTCGATGTGCATCAGGGGGTTGCGATTGCCCATGTGGGCTACCTTCAGGTGCTGGATCGGCTCGATGACGGTGGGGGAGATCAGCTTGATCTCGTCCGGGATGCTCGCCAGCGCCTTCAGCGCGTTCAGCAGCGCGGCGGAGGCGGCCCCCAGCAGGGTCGTGGTCTTGCCGGTGATGATCCTGCCGTCGTTCAGCTCCATGGCCACCGCCGGCTCGCCGGTCTGCTCGGCCAGGTCCAGCGCGGGCTTCACGGTGCTGCGGCGGCTGGAATCCAGGTTCAGCTGGCGCATCAGCAGCTCGATCTTCTGCACCTCGGCGGGTGTGGCGCGGCCCTGCTTGACGGCGCAGGCGGTCTTGTAGTAGCGGCGGATGATCTCCTGGCAGGAGGCCTCGCGGCACACCGCGTCGTCGATGATGGACTTGCCCGCCATGTTCACGCCCATGTCCGTGGGGCTCTTGTAGGGGCATTCGCCGTAGATGTTCTTGAAGATCGCCTCCAGCACCGGGAATATCTCGATGTCGCGGTTGTAGTTGACGGTGGTCTCGCCGTAGGCCTCCAGGTGGAAGGGGTCGATCATGTTCACGTCGTTCAGGTCGGCGGTGGCGGCTTCGTAGGCCAGGTTCACCGGGTGCTTGAGGGGCAGGTTCCAGATGGGGAAGGTCTCGAACTTCGCGTAGCCCGCCTGGATGCCCCGCCGGTGCTCGTGGTACAGCTGGGACAGGCAGGTGGCCATCTTGCCGCTGCCGGGGCCGGGGGCCGTGACCACCACCAGGGAGCGGGTGGTTTCGATGTATTCGTTGCGACCGAAGCCCTCGTCGCTGACGATGCCCGAGACGTTGGAGGGATAATCGGGGATGCGGTACAGCCGGTAGACCTTCAGTCCCATGTCCTCCAGCCGGCGCTGGAACACGTCCGCGGCGGACTGACCCGTGTACTGGGTGATGGCGATGCCGCCCACGTACAGCCCGAATTCCCGGAAGACATCGATCAGCCGGATCACGTCGGAGTCGTAGGTGATGCCCAGGTCGCCCCGGACCTTGCTCTTCTCGATGTCGTTGGCGTTGATGGCGATCACGATCTCCGCCTGGTCCTTCAGCTCCAACAGCATGCGGATCTTGTTGTCCGGGGCGAAGCCGGGCAGCACGCGGGAGGCGTGGTAGTCGTCAAACAGCTTGCCGCCGAATTCCAGATAGAGCTTGCCGCCGAAGGATTCGATGCGCTCGCGGATTCGCGCGGATTGGAGATGGATGTACTTCTGACTGTCGAAACCGATTTTGTTCATGGCCCATCCTCCCTTTTCTGTCCGTTGTGGGGCGTCCTGTAACAACAATACAGGTATTATTATAACAAATCGCGGCGGGTGGAATCATTATATAAGGATTAAAAAACGGGGCACGGAAGCGGGGCGCGCGGGAAGGCCCTTCGCCGCGCCTGGGATGCCGGGGCCGCGACGCCGCGCCTCGTCCCGGACGCAGCGAAGGATTCTGTAATAAAAGATGACGCGGAGCAGCCTTGCTCAAGGGCTGTTCCGCGCCAAGGGGGGAAGAAGAAGGTTGGGTGTCCTTTTCTATCGACATTTCCTGTCGACATCGTTATTATACAAGTAAATCATGTCTAATCGATGAATGAGATGTTAATTAAGTGTGGCGTTCTCCCAAAAACCTATAGTTTTATAGGCTAATTCATCATCGCGGAAATCTCGGCGTCGCTCAGCGTGGGCTGCAGGGCCCGGTTGATGGCCG
>JAZSAA010000106.1:0-3061 GCA_045601625.1 Clostridia bacterium
CCCCCACCCTGATCCGGCAAAAGGTATCCCTGCGGGGCCGGGACGCCGCCACCGGCAAGCCCACCACCGTGGAGATCACCGCCGCGGACGTGCACAACGCCATCCAGCCGCCCCTGGAGGCGCTGGTGGAGAGCATCCGCGACGCCTTCGAGAACATCCCCGCGGAGCTGGCCGAGGACATACTGCCCCAGGGGCTGTATCTGTCCGGCGGCGGCGCGCTGCTGGAGGGGCTGAGCGAACGCCTGGGCGAGATGCTGGGCCTGCGGGTCAGCATCGACGAAAACCCCCAGGACGACACCGCCCTGGGCCTGTGCATGATCGCCTCCAGCGACAGACTGATGCAGAAGTTCGAGCAAAGCGGATGCCTGATCGAGATCTGATCTGATACGGCGGCGGCACGGGCGCCGCCGCTACAACCGCGCAACGCGGAACAGAGATTCACCTTCCTTAAAAGGGGAGACAACAGATAAATGCCTAAGAAGAAGCCAACAGCAAAGAGCACCGGCAAGAAAAAGCGCGGCGCGCGACTGTCGTCCCAGGAATTGCGGCGCAGGCGCAACGCGCGCCGGCGCGTGCTGTTTTCCATACTGGTGCTGATCGTGGTCGCCGCCGTCATCTTCTTCCTCGTGCTGCGCAACAGCAGCGAGATCTCCATCGCGGAGAACGGCATCGGCTCGCTTTTCAGCCGGATACAGAGCGTGTTCACCGGCGCGACCAACGGCGTGAAGGAATTCGTGCAGCGCTGGCGCAACTTCGACCGCCTGGAGGCGGAATACGAGGCGCTGTCCCTGGAGAACCAGCGGCTGAGCCTGCAACTGAACAGCGCCCAGGAGGCCGTCCGGGAGAACGAGCGCCTGAAGAACGAGCTGGACGCAAAGAGCCGCTACGAATCGCTGGACCCGATCTTCGCCCGGGTGATCGCCCGTGAGCCTGGCCAGTGGTTCGAGACCTTCTCCATCAACCGGGGCAAGTCGGACGGCGTGGGCGCGGGCATGTCCGTGGTCAACGGCGACGGCCTGATCGGCCGCGTGTACGAGGCGGGCATGAACTACGCCAAGGTCATCTGCATCGTGGATTCCCGCAGCGCGGTGGCCTGCATGGTGCAGAGCACCCGCGACAACGGCATCATGCGCGGACGCGTGGCCGCCAGCTCCACCGACGCCGCCTGTTACATCTACTACCTGCCCAGCCTGAACAGCGTCATGCCCGGCGACACCGTCATCACATCGGGCACCGACTCGCTGTTCCCCAAGGGCCTGCACATCGGCACCATCACCGCCATATCGATGGACGCCGGCAGCGAGGGCAGCTATGCCGTGGTCACCCCGTCGGTGGACTTCAGGCACATCGAGGAAGTCTTTGTGCTGCGCGAGGTCATCGAGACCGACTCCGACGAGAACCTGCCCTCGATGAACGCCGGCTCGCAGACCGGCGGCGCCACCGCCACGCCCGCGCCCAACGCCACGCCCACGCCCTCCCCGACCCCGGCCGAGGAGACCTGGAGCTATCCCTCCGCAGGCGCGACGCCGGAGATCCTGGAGACCCTGCCCGAGGACGAGTGGGTCAGGGGGAGTTAACTGCCGACGAAGATCCTTCGACTCCGGCTGCGCCTGCGCTCAGGATGACATCGTCGCTGTGTAAACGTGTCATACTGAGCGAAGCGAAGGACCTTTTGAACGAGGGACGCTGTGCAGGAGCGCCATACTGTGCGCGGGAAGCGCGCGCGTTTCCACGTTGCGGCGCCCGCCCTGCGACATGTCGGATCGTCTTACCCGGCGGGCGGCGTAACGCCGCCCCTACAGTCTCCACGCTCATTCATCATCGTATCCTCAGTAAAACCCGGAGGTAAAGCACTTGCTTCGCAGACTTGCGCCGCTATTGATGATACTGACCTGCGTCACGCTGGATACGGCCATTTTGCCCGTGCTCTACGGCGGCGTGTATACGGTGCCGCTGACCGTGGTGGCCGTGTTTCTGATCGGCATGCTGATGGGCCGCATGAGCGGGCTGCTGTACGGCACCATCGGCGGCCTGCTGATCGACATCACCACCGGCACCCTGGGCATGATGACCTTCTTCTTCATGGCCGTGGGCTTTATGATCGGCCTGATCCTGTACAACCCGGGCGAGCGCCTGCGCACCGCCCGCCGCCACGCCGGCCGCAAGCGCATGCAGCGGGCGGCGTGGGTGTTCGTGCTCTACGCCCTGGGCGAGGTCGCGCTGTTTGTGATCCAGTACTTCAACACCGCCGAGCTGCGCCCCGTCTACTTCGTCAACATCCTCGTGCGGTCGCTGATCTGCGCCGCGCTGACGCTGCTGCTGCGCCCCGTGGCCTACGCCATACTGGTGGGCGACAAGCGCCGCGTCCCAACCCGCCACCGGGAGGTGAAATCCTTTTGAAGCCCTATTTCAAGCGCATGCTGCTGCTCTCCGGCATACTGGTGCTGGTTTTCGCTGCGTTCATCGTGCGCATCAACTTCATGATCCGCAACGACGGCGAGGCCTACGCCGAGCGCGCCTCGACCCGTTCGGCCAAGACCATCACGCTGTACGGCATGCGCGGCACCATCTACGATACCAATATGGTGCCCCTGGCCTACGACCGGCGCAGCTATAACGTCACCTTCTACCGCGATCCCCTGCGCAACAGCGAGTCCGACCGCCTGGCCTACACGAAGACGCTGGCCGAGGTCATCAAACTGATCGAATCCAACGGCAAGGCCACCGTCAACGACTTCTGGCTGAAGAAGGACGAGGACGGGAAATGGCGCTTCGACAGCGGCTCGGACAACGCCGCCGTGGAGGCCACCCGGGAAAGCCAGTGGCGCAGCAACTTCTACGTCAACAGGGTGGCGGAGGAGGACCTTTACCGCACGCTGGTGGAGAAATACCGGGTGCTGGAGGCCCTGGGCAACGACGCCGACGAGGACATGATCGTCAAGGTGCTGGCCCTGTGGCAGGAATCCCGCATGAACGCCTTCAAGCCCACCCCCGTCACCATCGCCTACGACGTGGGCTACGAGACCGTCTCCGAGGTGGAGGTGCGCTCGCTGGACCTGCT
>JAZSAA010000107.1:0-3991 GCA_045601625.1 Clostridia bacterium
CGTCCAGCTGCAGCTCGCCGGCCAAGGCCAGGTCGGGGGCCATTTCCTTGGCGATGCGGGTGGCTTCCTGGACCTTGGTGACGTTGTCGTGCTTCGCGGAGCCCTTGGTGGAGAAGCTCAGCATGGCCACGCGGGGCTCCATGCCGGCCAGGGACCGGGCGGAATCGGCGGCGCCCAGGGCGATGTTGGCCAGCTGCTCGGCGTCGGGGTCGATGTTCACGCCGCAGTCGGAGAAGATCATCACGCCGTTGTCGCCGAAGCTCTTGTCCGGACACTCCATCAGGAAGCAGGAGGACACGGTCTTCATGCCGGGCTTGCTCTTGATGACCTGCAGCGCGGGGCGCAGCATGTCGCCGGTGGAGTGGATCGCGCCGGAGACCAGGCCGTCGGCGTCGCCCAGCTTGACCATCATGATGCCGTAGTACATCGGGTCGGCCACCTTCCTGGCGGCCTCCTCTTCCGTCATGCCCTTGGCCTTGCGCAGGTCGTACAGGGTGGCGGCGTACAGGGGGGCCTTGTCGCTGTCGGCGGGGTCGATGATGTCGATGCCGGTCAGGTCCGCGCCCGCGGCGACCGCCTTCACCTTGTCGGGGTTGCCCAGCAGGGTCAGCTTCGCCAGGCCCTGGTCGCGGATCATCACCGCCGCCTGCACGTTGCGGATCTCTTCGCCCTCGGGCAGCACGATGTGCTTGATGTCAGCCTTTGCCTTCGCCTTGATCTTGTCGATGATTGCCATGGTGATTCCTCCATTTTAATTCGCTCCGCCTGGGGCGGATATAATATTCCGTATGTATTATACGATATAATGAAGCGTTTGAAAAGAATTATATGTTAAGGTTTTGGCATTTTGGGCCGTGGCGCGGGGGCTTTCCCGGCGCGCGGCCCGGAGGATGCTGTAAAATGAATGGGAAATATTGACAAATGTGTGTCAAAACTGATACAATGTATGCATATTCATATCACCATGAACGAGAAGGACTTGCACATGAAGCGATTGACTGCTTTGGCGCTGATGCTGGCGCTGGCGCTTATGGGATTGACGGCCCGGGCGGAGGACGCGGAGCCGGAGCTTGACGCGGCGTTCCCCGAAGGCGGGGAAGCGGCCGTCGAATGGGAAGAGGACGGGCTGATCGTCGAAGGGGCGGCGGAGGACGCCGACCTGTCCATCGACGGGGAGATGCTGCTGCTCGACCTGGACGGCGAGGGCGTTGAGGACGTGGCCGCGGAAGCGGCGGACGGGGCCGATCCGCTGGCGCTTTCCCCGGAGAGCGCGGAAGGCGCGGTGCGGCTGGTGTCCAACGCTGCGGCGGTGGCGATCGACGAGGCCGCCTTCCCGGACGGCAAATTCCGGGCCTATGTGGCCGCGGAGCTCGACGGCGACGGCGACGGCGCGCTTTCCGCCGCCGAGATCGACGGCGTGACCGGGCTGGACGTCACCGGCATGGGCATACGCGCTCTCAGGGGCGTCGACCGCTTCGCCAACCTGCGCCGCCTGGTCTGCCGGGACAACAGGCTGACCGCGCTGGACCTGTCCGGCTGCAAGGCGCTGGAATGCCTGGATTGCAGCGACAACCGGCTCAAGAAGCTGGAGGTAGGCAAGTGCGCGGCCCTGGAGGAGCTTGTGTGCGCCAACAACAAGCTGACCAGGCTGGAGCTGAAGGACAACAGGAAGCTGGCGCGGCTGGATTGCCGGGGGAACGACATCTCCACTGTGGACATCAACAAGCTGTCCCGGAAGCTGAGCGACCTGGTCAAGAAAAATACGCACGGCAACTGGTTCCGCGGCACGCTGAGCTGGAGCAATGGCGAGGGCGACTGGCTGCGCCTGCCGGGTCTGGTGACGGTGAAGCGGGGCAAGAAGACGATCCACAGCAAAAAGGAACTCTGGCATTCGATGCATATGAATCCCCATCGGGAGGATTACCCGGAATTGGACGACTGGGGTTATGCCAACTTCCGGAACGTGGCGACCACCGGGATGGGGCGGCATGTGCTGTACCGCAGCAGCCACCCGCTGTTGAAAAAATTCAATCGCCATCGGGAGATACTGGCGGCCATGGAGTCGGTCGGGGTGCGCACGGTGATCAACATGTTTGAATCGGAAGCCTCCGTGAAATCCAACCCCATTTATACCGGAAGCTATTACGCCACAACCAACCTGTGGGCAAAGGGCATGTCGATGACCATGAACAAGCCCGCCTTCATGAAGGACGTGGCGAGCCTGTGCCGGTTCATGATCGACCACGAGGGGCCTTACCTGCTGCACTGCATGGGCGGTCGGGACCGCACGGGAAGGGTGTGCGCGGTGCTGGAGTGCCTGATGGGCGCCAGCTCGAAGGAGGTCATCGAGGATTACATGAGGACCTACCGGAACTACAACGGTCTGGAGCCGGGCACCTGGGAATACGATTACATCCTGAAGACCCAGCTGAAGAAGTCGCTGAAGAGCGTGGGGATCAACCTGTCCGGACGCAAGGGCAGCCTGGTCAAGAGCGCGGAGAAGTACCTGCGCAACTGCGGCCTGAAGCCCAAGGAGATCGAGGCGCTGAAGGCGCGCCTGGCGACGGATTATTGAGAAAAGGCGCGAAAAAGCATTGGGCCCGTGTATTGCGTGGGGCAATACGCGGGCCCAATGCTTTTGTTTTTTACAGCCGGCACTCCAGCTTTTCCAGGGCCTTCACCACGTAGTCATACGCGAAGTCCACGGCCTCGGCCTGGGGGACGATTTCCTTCATGGACTTGTCCCTGGCGGCAATCTCGATGGCGCCGTTCTTCAGGCCCTTGGGGCTGACGACGATGCGCAGGGGCACGCCGAACAGGTCGGCGTCGGAGAACATGACGCCGGCGGACACGGGGCGGTCGTCCCAGAGGACCTCCACGCCCCTGGCGGTCAGTTCGTCATAGAGCTTCTGGCTGGCCTCGGCCACCTCGGGCTGGTCGGCCCGCAGCGAGCAGATCTGCACGTGCCAGGGGGCGATGCTCATGGGCCAGATGGGGCCGTATTCGTCCCGGTGCGCCTCGCAGACGGAGGCGGCCAGCCGGCCCACGCCGATGCCGTAGCAGCCCATGATGGGGTGCTTGAGGCTGCCGTCCTGATCCACATAGGTCATGTCCATCGACTCGGTGTACTTGGTGCCCAGCTGGAAGATGTTGCCCACCTCGATGCCGCGGGAGGTGTAGATGTGGGGCTTGCCGCACTTGGGGCAGATGCCGCCGTCGATGGCCTTGGCCACGTCCACGTAATCCACCTTGCCGATGTCCCGGGCGATGTTGAAGCCCACGTAGTGCATGTCGTCCTCGCAGGCGCCGGTGGCGAACCATTCGATGCCCTTGAGGGAGTTGTCGTACACCACGGTCACGCCCTCGGGCAGGCCGATGGGGCCGGTGAAGCCGGCGTGGATGCCGCTGTCCCCGGTGACCACGGCGGGGTGTACCTCGGCCTTGAGGAAGTTGCGCAGCTTGGTCTCGTTCACGTCCAGGTCGCCCCGGATGAACACGATGACGAAGGAATCGTCGGCGTTGCGCTGGTACATGACCGCCTTGCAGGTCTGTTGCGGTTTGATCTTGAGGAACGCGCACAGGTCCTCGATGGTCTTGCAGTTCGGCGTGGAAACCTTCTCCAGCGGCGCGGCCTCGCCGGGCTCGTTGGTGAGCAGGCAGGGGGCCGCCTCCATGTTGGCGCGGTAGTCGCAGTCGCGGCAGAGCACGATGGTGTCCTCGCCCACGTCGGTCAGCAGCATGTACTCGTGGCTGACCTTGCCGCCCATCATGCCGCTGTCGGAGGCCACCGCCACCACCTCGGGCACGCCGCAGCGGGCGTAGATGCGGTTGTAGGCCTCGTAGCAGCGCTCGTAGTACTTCTCCAGGTCCTCCTGGGAGGTGTGGAAGGAGTAGGCGTCCTTCATGGTGAACTCGCGCACGCGGATCAGGCCGCCGCGGCAGCGGGGCTCGTCGCGGAACTTGGTCTGGATCTGGTAGATCATGAAGGGGT
>JAZSAA010000108.1:0-2260 GCA_045601625.1 Clostridia bacterium
GGCCAACCTGATGGCGGCCTTCGCGGGGGAATCCCAGGCCCGCAACAAGTACGATTACTATGCTTCCCAGGCCAAGAAGGACGGCTATGTGCAGATCGCCGCGATCTTCGAGGAGACCGCGAAGAACGAGAAGGAGCACGCGAAAATGTGGTTCAAGCTGCTCCACGGCGGCAAGGTGCCCACCACCACCGTCAACCTGAAGGACGCCGCCGACGGCGAGAACTTCGAGTGGACCGACATGTATAAGAAGTTCGCCGAAGAGGCCCGCGCCGAGGGCTTCGAGGACATCGCCCGGCAGTTCGAGGGCGTCGCCGCCATCGAAAAGGAGCACGAGGAGCGCTATCGCAAGCTGCTGGCGAATATCGAGGGCGGCCTGGTGTTCAGCCGGGAGGGCGACATGATCTGGCAGTGCAGCAATTGCGGCCACATTCACATCGGCAAGCAGGCCCCCGAGGTCTGTCCCGTGTGCAACCATCCCCAGAGCTATTTCCAGATCAAGGCGGAGAATTATTGACGGGTCTTATCATGGACGGAGGGCGTTTCCCGTGTGGGAAACGCCCTCCGTCCATGTGTGGGGTTATACCGCCGGTCTGCGGACCGTCCCCTTCAGGAACGGCGACAGGGGCTTGTAGATGAGGAACGTGATCGCCACGCTGATCAGGCCCTTGACGAAGGTGAAGGGGCAGTTGAACCAGATCAGGGCCTGCCACAGGTTCTGCACCTTCGGGTTGATGGCCTGGTACATGCCGATGATGGCCTCCATGGGCATGAAGGCGGTGTAGATGGGGTAGACCACGAAGTAGTTCACGAAGATGCTGACCACCGCCATGACGGCCGCGCCCACCAGCGAACCGATCAGCGCGCCCCTGCGGGTGCGGTTCATCTTGTAGATCAGCCCCGCGGGCACCACGAACAGCACGCCCAGCAGGAAGTTGCACAGCGTGCCCACGCCGCCGGAGGAGCTCTTCATCAGGCTGACCAGGTTCTTCACCAGGCACACCGCCGCGCCGGCCAGCGGGCCGTAGGCGAACGCGCCGATCAGCGCAGGCAGCTCGGCCAGGTCCAGCTTGATGAACGAGGGCATCAGCGGCACCGGGAAGGCCAGGAACATCAGCACCACGGATACCGCCGCCAGCATCGCGGTGCCCACCAGCTTGCGGGTCTTGGATACGGTTGTCATATTGCATACCTCCTGTCAAAAAGAACGCGCCCGCGGGATTCGTCCCGGGGCGCGGACATTTCTGCACAGGCGCTTTTCGCGTCGTCTTCTTTCATCCTGACTCTACAGTCGGTACCGGAATCGCACCGGTTCATGCCGCCAAAGCGGCTCGCGGACTATACCGCCGGTCGGGAATTACACCCAGCCCCGAAGACAGATCATACGATCCATGTATGTTATACGTCATTGGAGGCGGGATGTCAATTAAGGAGAGGTAAATTCTGATTTGTCGGGCTGACGGAACCCCACCGCCCCTACGCGGCACCTCCCCTTTCAGGGGAGGCTTTTGGGTAACTTGCCGGGGGTATCGGGGGCGGAGCGCCCCGATCTTTAAATCGTACGCGGCGGCGTGTACGCCGCGGGCGGGGCCTTTTTTGCGGCAGGGAGCCTGTCGACCAGAGCAAAAAAGGTTTCCTTGCAGATTTGCCGCCCGGAAATCCGTAGGATTTCAGGCAAATCTGAGGAGGATGTATTGAAGGGGGACCTGTCCCCCTTCAAACGGGCGTCAGCCCGACAAATCAGAATTTGTCAACCCCGTATCCTCGTAAAAACATCGCTGTATGGCAACGGGCGCGCCGGTGCGGGCGCGCCCATTGTGTGTCGGTTGGTTGTCGGATCAGGCCTTGCCGTCGCAGCCCAGCACGTCGACCAGCTTGTGCTCCACCATCTCCTTGATGGCGATGCGGGCGGGCTTCAGGTACTGGCGGGGATCGAAGTGATCCGGATGCTCCGCGAAGTGCTGGCGGATGCAGGCGGTCATGGCCAGGCGCAGGTCAGAGTCGATGTTGATCTTGCAGACCGCGCCGCGGGCAGCCTGACGCAGCTGCTCCTCGGGGATGCCGACGGGGTCTGGCACCTTGCCGCGGTTGGCGTTGATGATCTTCACGAACTCCTGCGGCGCGGAGGAAGAGCCGTGCAGCACGATCGGGAAGCCGGGCAGGCGCTTGGAGACCTCTTCGAGGATGTCGAAGCGCAGCGGCGGGGGCACCAGGATGCCCTTTTCGTTGCGGGTGCACTGCTCGGCCTTGAACTTGTAGGCGC
>JAZSAA010000109.1:0-7345 GCA_045601625.1 Clostridia bacterium
TGCGCTCGTCGACGGCCAGGAAGGTGTTCTCGATGGGCTGGCCGTCCACGGGCTCTCTGGAATGCTTCAGCATCATGGTATGGGTCCTCGCTTGTAAAAGGCTTTCGTTTATCGCTTGGGGTTGTAGGGCTTGGGCGGGCGACGGTCCACGATGTCGATCTTGCGCAGCACCTGGTCGGTGATGTCGATGCCCAGCGTGCGGGCCAGCTGCAGGCCGTACATCATCACGTCGGCGAATTCCTCGGCGATCAGCGCCACGCGCTCCGGGTCCCTGCCGTCCATCAGCGCCTGCACGTCCTCCGGGTTCAGCCACTGGAAGTGCTCCAGCAGCTCGCTCATCTCCACCGTCATGGCCATGGCCACGTGCTGGGGGTCCTGCACCCCATCCACGCCCCAGCCCTTGCGCAGGCAGAGCCGGTGCACCTGTTCCTTCAATTCGTCCAGCGTGGTGTTTCCGTCGTTCATCGCCATGTCGTTCCGCTCCAAAAACCAGAATAATCTTCTGATGATAGTTTACGGCGCGCGCGGAAAGTTGTCAAGGGGAAACGCCATATTATGCCAAACAGATGGGTTTTATACCCCCGACGGAAATATGTTATCTGCATTAAATAATTGCCAATTTCAGACACGGGAGGGGTATCTGTCTATTGACTTTGCCCCGCGGCAGGGTAGAATGAAGCCAGAAAATGGAATGAGGAGGAAGTTATCCATGAAACGCATCATTGCTCTGGTCGTCACCCTGATATTGAGCTGTTCCGCCGTGTCGGCCCTGGCCGCGAGCAACATCCAGGCCACCGACGACGTCGCGTCCTATGTGCTGTCCCACTCCGACGGCTATCGCGTGTACTATTACGCCGTGGTCGCCAACAGCGGCGACCAGCGCGCCAGCATCAACGACCTGCTGTTCGAGATCCGCGACCGGGGCGACGTCACCTTCGAGTCCACCTCGAAGTACACCCTGTATCCCGAGATCCTGGAGCCCGGCCAGTCCGGCTGGCTGGTCATCACCAAGGACGTCAAGGACGTGGACGAGAAGGGCTATATCGACCACTTCAACCTGACCATCACCACCAAAGCGGCCGACGACGACAAGGAAATCCGCGCCCTGAACGCCGCCGCCGAGTATGTTGAGAAGGACGAGGACGACAACGAGGACGTGCTGCGCGCGACCGTGACCAACGACGGCGAAGAGAACGCCTTCAAGATCACCGTGGCGGTGGCCGCGCGGGACGAGGCGGGCAAGCTGCTGTACGTCGCCGGTGACGGCACCCGTGACATCGGCCTGGCCGCCGGCAACAGCCTGCTGGTGCGCTCGATGATCCGCTCCGACATCATGGACGCCATCGAGGACGCCGGCGCGGCGGTGGCCTCCACCGAGGCCCTGGCCTACAGGACCGTCGATACCGACGACTGATCACGTTTGTTGAGACGGGCTGCCGATAAATCCCTCAGCTGCGCTGCGCGTGACAGCTTCCCCTTTCAGGGGAGCCAATCGAAAACAACGGCTCCCCCGAAAGGGGAGCTGGCGCGCAGCGCATGAGGGGTTCCCGGCACGCCGCCGACGCCACCCCCTGAAACCCCATCCAGGAGAGGACATCATGGTTTCCAAGAAGAGAAACGCCATCATGGAATCGGTGCTGAGGCTGCTCGAGGAGCGCCCCCTCAACAGGATCACCGTCAAGGACATCGTGGACGAGTGCGGCATCAACCGGAATACCTTCTATTACCACTTCGAGGATATATCGTCCCTGATCGAGGCGATCATCATCAGCGAGGTGGACCGTGTGATGACCCAGTACCGGGACATATCGTCGATGGAGGAATGCATCGAGATGGCAATGCGCCTGGTGTCCGACCACAAGAACGCCATCTACCACATCTACAACTCCTCCAATCGGGATTTCCTGGAGCGGCGGCTGATGGAGATTTGCAGGCACGCCGCCACCCGGTTTGTCGAAAAGACGGCGGGGGACCAGGATATCCGCCCGGAGGACCGTGAAATCATCGTACAATCCTACATGTGCGAGCTGTTCGGGCTGGTGATCGACTGGCTGAACAGCGGCATGCCCGAGGGTGTCGAGGCGCGCTTTCTGCGGCTGTGCGAGCTTCGCAGGGGCGGCATCGAGATGATGCTTAAGCGCAGCGCCGTGCAATAGGCGCATTGAATAGGGATATCAGCGGGTTTTCAAACCCTTTCACATAAAACGGAACCTGTAGCGGCGGCGCCTGCGCCGCCATCGGGCCAGCGAATCTCCGCGGGTCCGGACAGGGCTTCAAAGGAGCGTGCGCGGCATGTATTCAATCAGGATGATACGGACTGCGAAAACGGGCTACCTGGTCCTCGCGGCGTTGTTCTGCGCCATGGGCGCGGCGATGCTGGCCTGGCCGGAGATCACCCTTGACATGATCGGCTGGGGCACCGGCGCGATATTCGTGGTGTTCGGCATCGTGCGGATCATCGGCTTCTGTTCCCGGGACCCCTACGGCCTGGCCTTCCAGCACGACCCGGTGCTGGGCATACTGGCCATCGCGCTGGGCGCGCTGCTCATGTTCCGGCGCAACCTGGCCGTCAACGTGCTGGGCCTGGTGCTGGGCGTCGGGCTGGCCGCGGACAACCTCTTCAAGGTGCAGACCGCGCTGGAGGCCAAAAGGTTCGGCTTGGACACCTGGTGGCTGCTGCTGGCGCTGGCCATCGTCGCCGTGGTCGCCGGGGCGCTGCTGATCGTCTGTCCCTTCCAGGGCATGCGGGCATGGGTCCGGGTGATGGGCGCGTCGCTCATCGCCCAGGGCGTCATGAGCTTCTGCGTGGCGCTGTGCGCGATACGAATTCCGCCGCGCCGCCCGGGGGAATTCGCCGCATAACTGTCAAACGTGTCGAAACGGAGGCTTATCAATATGAAACGCAATGGAATGCGCCGCGTCGCCTGGATCGTCGTGCTGTCGCTGCTGTGCGGTGCCGTGCTGCCCGCCCTGGCAGAGGACAAGAAGGAGACGGTCTACGCCTTCGCCGACGCGGAGGGCAATGTGGACAGCGTGACCGTCAGTGAGCGGCTCTACAATTACGAGGGCCGGGACGAGCTGGTCGACGTCACCCGCCTGAAGGACATCGAAAACATCGGCGGCGACGAGGCCTATGCCCGCGTGACCGACGACGTGATCACCTGGAAGGCCGGCGGCAACGAGATCGCCTACGAGGGCAAGTCCGACGAGCCGCTGCCGGTGGCGGTGCATTTCGCCTATAAACTGGACGGCCAGCCCGTCGCGCCGAAGGACCTGGCAGGCAGGAGCGGCCACCTGGAGATCACCGTCAGCTATGAGACGCTGCGCGAGGACGAGGTGGTCGTCAACGGCCGCCGGGAGACGATGCCCCTGCCCTTCATCATGGTGACCGTCATCAAGATGGACGAGGAAAAGATCTCCAACGTGAAGGTCACCAACGGCAAGTACGTCACCGCGGGCAGCCTGCGGGGCGTGGTGTGCTACGGCCTGCCGGGCATCGCCGAGGCGCTGCACCTGTCCGAATACGACGAGGTGGACATCGACGTGCCCACCACCTGCACCATCGAGGCGGACGTGGTGGACTACGCCTCGGAGGGCTCCTATACCTTCGCCACCAGCTACGTGGCCGACATCCTCCGGGAGGAGGACAGGATCGACCTGGACACCGATTCCCTGAGCGAGGACCTCCGGGACGCCATGACGCAGCTGACGGATGGCTCGGACACGCTGGCCGACGGCGCGGACGACCTGTTGGACGGCGCGCGGCAGCTTTCGGACGGCACCGGCGACCTGCTGGACGGCGCGCAGCAGCTTTCGGACGGCACCGGCGAGCTGGCGGACAGCGCGGACCGGCTGGCCGACGGCGCAGACGCGCTGCTGGACGGCGCGACGCGGCTGAACGACGGGGCGGGCGAGCTTTCGGACGGCGCGAAGCAGCTGAGCAACGGCGCGGACGACCTGAACGACGGCGCCCAGGCCCTGGACGACGGCGCAGGCGACCTGCGGGAGGGCGTCGACACCCTCTACGGCGGCACGAGCGACCTGGAGGACGGCGTCAGGCAGCTGAGCGACGGCGCCGCCACCCTGGCCCGGGGCCTGGACGAGATCGACAGCAACAGCGACACCCTGGTGGACGCCGCGAAGCAGGTGTTTGAACGGTTCATCGATACTGCCAACGACGAGCTGGAGAAAAAGAAATCGGATTTCAACAAGCTGAACATCAAGCTCAGGACGCTGACCATCGACAACTACGCCGAGGAAGTGTCGCGGCTGGAGCGCGAGCTGCTGGACAAGGTCGTGGACTACGTCTACGCCCAGGCCAACAGGGAGCTGGCCGCCAAGGTGCGCGCCGCCGTGAAGGAGGAGGTCGTGCGCCAGGTGGAGGAGGCCGCCTACCAGATGGTGGTGGACGGTGTCAACGACGCGGCCAAAAAAGAGGTGCAGGCCAAGGTGGAGGCGGGCGTCCGCGAGGTCGTGGCCGGAAAGGTCCAGGCGGGCGTGGAGGCCAAGGTGCGGGAGATGGTCGAGGCGGCGGCGCTGGAGCAGGTGACCCAGGGCGTCGAGGCCGCGGTTCGCGCCAAGGTGGAGGACGCCGTGCGCCATCCCGATGCGCAGACCATCGAGGCCGAGATCGGGAAGCAGCTGGCCAGCGACGATGTCAAGGCCCGGATCGAGGCCGGGGTGAAGGAACAGATGGCTTCCCCGGAGGTGCAGGCGACCATCGACGCCCAGCTGGAGGATGCCGTTCGCCAGAGGGTGAAGGCGGAGACCGAAAACGTGGTGCGGGAGCAGGTGACCCGGAAGGTCGAGGAAGGGGTTCGCGCGAAGGTTACGGCGGCCGTGGAGGCCGAGGTGCGCGCGCAGGTTGCCAAGGCCCTTGAGAGCAACCAGACCAAAGGCGAAACCGAACCCGCCGGCGCGGCAGCGGAAGCCCAACCCGAAGCCGAGGCCGGGGAGGAGCGCGCGTCCGGTGGGACGACGTCTCCCGAAACCGGGGCGGCCCAGGGCGCGGCGGAAGATGCCGGAGAAGCGTCGGAAGCCGGGAAGGCCGACGGGGAGGGCGAAGCGGCCCGGGCCGAAGCCGGGACGGAGGAAGCCCCCGCCAAACCCGCGGGCGAAGAAGCGCCTGTGGAAGCGGCAGAGGAGCCGGAGAAAGCCCCCGGGCAGTCCGCGGAGGAAGCGGAGCCTGCGGAGGCGCAGCCGGAGGAGAAGGCCGGGGAAAAGAGCGAAGAAAAAGTCGACGAAGAGACCGGGGAAAAGGCCGAAGAAAAAACGGAAGAAAAGACCGAGGAAAAGGCTGAGGAGAAGGCTGAGGAGAAGGCTGAGGAAGAGAACGGGGAAAAGGCGGAAGACAAAGCCGAAGAAAAGGCGGCGGAACCGACCCCCGCGGAGGAAGAGCAGGAAGCGCCGAAGGCCGAAAAGAGCAACGCTTCCCAGCAGGAGGCCCCGAAGCAGCCTGAGGAGGAGAAAAAGGCGGAAGACGTCGATTCCAGGGAAGAACCCGTCGAAACCGCCGAGACCCGGGCGAGCCTGTCCGTGATGCAGTTGATGGGCTGGACGGCCTGCGCCGAGGAGGGGGATATCCAGGCCCGGATCGACAGGCTGGTCGGTGAGCAGATGGCTTCCGCCGAGACCAAGGCCAGGATCGACAAGCTGGTCGCGGAACAGATGGCTTCCGGTGACACCCGGGCGCTCATCGATTCCCAGACCCAGAAGCAAATGGCGTCCGACGACGTGGCCTCGGCCATGGAGACCGAGGTGCAGAAGCAGCTCAAGGTTCCGGAGAATCGCGCCATGGTCGAGGCCGGGGTGGAGAAGGTCGTCCGGGAAAAGGTGACCGAGGTCGCGAAGCAGCAGATCCAGGCCGCCATCGCCGGCATGACCGAGGAACAGATCCAGGCGCTGGTGGAGGAAAAGCTGGCCAGCGACGAGGTCAGGGCCCAGGCCGACGCGGCGATCGCCGAACAGATGGCCTCCGAGGACGTCCAGAAGGCCATCGAGGACAACGTCCGGCAGCAGCTGGCCTCCGACGAGGTCAAGGCCATGGCCGACGCGGAGCTGGAAAAGCAGATGGCCTCCGCCGAGGTGAAGTCCACCGTCGAGGCCGAGATCGGCAAGCAGCTGGCCAGCAAGGAGGTCAAGGCGCTGATCCGCAAGAACATCGACGAGCAGTGGAATTCCCGGAAGGTCAAGAACCAGATCGAGCAGACCATCGACGAGCAGATGGCCTCGAAGAAGGTCAAAAAGATCATCTCGAAGAACATCGCGGAGCAGAAGCACAAATCCGCCTATCTGAACGCGGTGGCGGACGCCCTGGAGGAGAACGGCAAGCACGGCGACGCCTATCGGGCGCTGGCGGACCTGTTGGACGACCTGTCGGACATGGAGGACTTCTACAACGGCGTCGTCGATTACACCGACGCGGTGGGCCAGGCGGTCCGGGGCGCAAAGACCCTGGACGACGGCGCGGCGGACCTGCTGGAGGGCGCGGGGCAGCTGAACGACGGCGCGAAGGCGCTTTCCGAGGGCGCGGGGCAGCTGAACGACGGCACGACCGAGCTGCTGGACGGCGCGGGAGCGCTGGACGACGGCGCGACGGCGCTTTCTGACGGCGCGGATCAGCTGGCGGACGGCGCGGCGGACCTGCTGGACGGCGTGGGACAGCTTTACGACAGCAAGGACGATCTGGTGGACGGCGTTGGCCGTCTGGACGACGGCGCGAACGCCCTGCTGGACGGCATCGCGCAGCTGGACGATGGCGCTAAGGCGCTGTTCGACGGCGCGGAGGCGCTGGACGAAGGCATGGCCGCGCTGCGGGACGGCATCGAGACGTTGAACGACGAGGCGTTGCAAAAGCTGGTGGACTTCATCGACGACGACTTCCAGACCATCTCCGACCGCGCGGACGCCATGCTGGACATGATGAACGACTACCCGTCCTACGGCGGCAGGTCGGAGGACATGACCGGCGTCACCGCCTTTGTCATCCGCACCGAGGCTGTGGAGGTCCCGGAGGCGGAGCAGAGCGATTCGCCCGCGGAAGCGGATTAATACTAATCTCAACCTAAACCTAAACAATCCTGCGGTGCCTTTTTCGCCATACCAGCGTTGAAGCCCCTTGACTTGCCGCCAGCAAGCCTGCGGGCCTTCGCCTTGGTATGACGAAAAATGCCCTCGCATGCTTGAACATATTTAGTTTGAAATTAGTATAAATACAGGTTCCGATTTTTCGGGCTTGAGTATTTAGTATTTAGTGGTTAGTAATTAGTGGCGGTACAAGCGGCGCGGTTTTCAAATTACCAATTTGAAAATCCGCGGTTTCGGCCTTCGGCCGAAACTGACTTGC
>JAZSAA010000110.1:0-4781 GCA_045601625.1 Clostridia bacterium
TGCGAACCTGGTCATGTGTATTCGGGGAGGTCGGACAGCAGAATTCTGTTCGGCCTGTCTTGGGTGAAGTATGCCCATTTGGCCCCCGAAAGGGAGCAAATGGGATAGATCAGGGGGCGTGACCTTCACTATTTTCAACGGGTTCCTCCCTATTTGGCCTTGAAACCTGATTTCTTCCGCTTAAATCATAGTTTTTCATGGCTTCGCTGATTTGTTCAGCGTTTCCCTAAATACTCAACTTCTGATTTATCGAGCACAGCCCGATAAATCAGAAGTTCCCACCCAACGCCAGCGAGGTGCGCCCATGTCCTTCTTCAGCTTTGCCGAGGGTTCGGCGATGTTCGACACTACGCCCATCGAGAACCTGTTTCTGATGGAATACCTTTCCACCGCCCCGGAGGCCTGCCTGCGGGTATACCTGTATGCGCGGATGCTGGCCCTGCACCCGGAGCTGGGGGGCGACATGGCCGAGACGGCCCGCTTCCTGCACATGGACGAGGAGGCGGTGTACCAGGCCTTCGCCTACTGGGAGCGCCAGGGCCTGGTGAAGCGGCTGACCGACCGGCCGCCCACCTACGCGCTGCTGCCCCTGCGGGGCGACGGCGCGGGGGCCCAGCCGGCGCTGGAGCAGAGCTATTACACCTACCGGGACTACAACGCCTCGCTGCAGGCCCTGTTCGGCAAGAACCTGATGGACAGCCACGAGTTCCGCATCGCCAACGACTGGCTGGACGTGCTGGGCTACGACCAGGACGCCGCCCTGCGCCTGGTGCAGTACGGCATCCAGACCTCCCGCAGCAGGGACCCCAAGCCCCGGGGCGTGTTCGACCGGATGAACAAGCTGGCCGCCGCCTGGGCCGACCGGGGCTGCCGCACGCTTCAAGACGTGGAGAAGGTCATCGCCGAGCAGGAGGACGTCTACCCCGTGGCGAAGGCGGTGGTCAAGCGCTTCGCCCTGCGTCGGGACCCCACCATGGACGAGGTCGCCCTGGTCAAGAAATGGGTGGTGGAATGGAAGCTGACCCAGGAGCAGGTGCTGGACGCCTGCGCCGAGACCACCCGGGCCACCAAGCCCTCCTTCGCCTACCTGGACGCGGTGCTGAAGAACCGCATGGCCGGGGACGACGCCCTGTGGGACGACCTGACCGAGGTGTTGCGGGAGCTGGACGCCGCCCAGGCCACGCCCACCCCCGACCAGCGCAAGCAGTATTCCGAGCTGCTGGCCGAGGGCTTCGAGCCGGACTGCGTGAAGCTGGCGGCCATACAGTGCCACCGGCGCAAGAAGACCCGCTTCGAGGACGTGGCGTGGATGCTGCGCCGCTGGGGCGCCGAGGGCATCCACACCCGCGCCGCCGCCGAGGCCTACGTCGAAACTATGCAGCGCAAGGCCGGGCGGGTTCGTGAGATCCTGGAGCTTTGCGGCCTGGAGCGCCGCCCCACGATGGGCGACCTTGCGATGTACGAAAGCTGGCAGGCCGTCCACGACCCGGCGGTGATCGACTACGCCGCTTCCTGCGCCCGGGGCATGCAGGTGCCCATGAAGTACATGGACAGGCTGCTGGACGACTGGCGCGAGGGGGGCGTGCGCACCGTGGACGACGCCATGGCGCGGCACGAGTCCGCCCGCCAGAGCCGCGCCGCCGCGACCGGACAGGCCCCGGCGGCCAACCCCGCCCTGAACTACGCCCAGCGGGATTATAAGGAAGAGGACTACGGCGACGATTTCTTCATCGACCTGGATAAGTACGGCGATAAGCGCGACGAGGGAGGCGACGGGAAATGACGAGAGTGGAACACATAAAGGCCCTGCTGGCCGAGTACGCCGAGCAGCGATCCCAGGATGAGCGGGAGCAGCAGGCCCGGCTGGACGCGGTCGTCGCCCGCCTGCCCGAGGTCGGCGCGCTGCGCCAGGAGAGCGCGGACCTGGCCTTCGTGACCATGCGCCGCATACTGGGCGAGCCCGACGCCGCCAAACGGCAGGCCCTCGCCGACGGGATGAAGGGCCGGGGCCGGGCCATCAACGCCCGCATCCGCCAGCTGCTGGCCGAGGCCGGCATGGCCCCGGACGAACTGGAGCCCCGCTACCGCTGCCCCATCTGCCGGGACACCGGCTACGTGGGCGAGGCCCCGGCCCGCTTCTGCGAATGCTTCGAGATGCGCCTGCGCCTGCGCCAGCACGAGGACGGCAGCATGGCCGGGCTGGGGGAGCAGAACTTTGAACACTTCGACGCCGCCGTGGCCCCCGAGGCGGACGGCCAGCGGGACCGGCTGGAGAAGGCCCGGAACCTGTGCCAGCGCTACGCCGACAGCTTCCCGGATACCGAATACCGCAACCTGCTGCTCACCGGCGCGGGGGGCCTGGGCAAGTCCTTCCTGCTGAACTGCGTCTTCGAGCGCGTCACCGGCCGGGGCTTCTCCGCCGTGCGCGTCACCGCCTTCCGCATGTTCGAGGCCATGCGCCAGCAGCACGTGGGCAACGACGAGCGCTACGACGGCTTCTCGAACCTGATCGAGGTGCCGCTGCTGCTGATCGACGACCTGGGCACCGAGCCGATGATGCGCAACATCACCATCGAGTACCTGTTCACGCTGCTGAACGAGCGCAACGCCGCCAAGCGGCACACCGTCATCGCCACCAACCTGACCCCGGTGCAGATCAAGGAGCGCTACGGCGAGCGCGTGGCCTCGCGGCTGCTGGATAGGAACCTCTGCGCCGCGGTGCAGTTCAGGGGAAAGGACCTGAGAAGCCTGTGAACGATACCGCAAGGGCGGTCCTCGATTGCCTCGACGGCCTGTGCATCGAATACCGGATGGCCGAACACGCCCCCGCCTTCACCATGGCGGATTGCGCCGCCGTGGACGAAAGGCTGGGCGCGCTGACGGTGAAGAACATCTTCCTGACCACCAAGAACAGGAAGCGCTGCTGGCTGTGCGTCTGCCGCCCCGACGCCCGCTTCCACACCGCGGACATCTCCAAACAGGTCGGCTCCTCCCGCCTCAGCTTCGCCCCGGAGGCGATGCTCTACGAGCGCCTGCGCTGCCACGGCGGCTCCGCCAGCCCCCTGGGCCTGATCTTCCCCGAGGCGAAGGGCGTGACCCTGATCGTGGACAGCGCCCTGCGCGAACGTCCCACCCTCGCCTTCCACCCCTGCGACAACACCATGACCGTGGCGATGAAGGGGGAGGACTTCTTCGGAAAGTTCCTGCCGAAGGTGGGAGTTGAGGTCGTTGATGTGAAATTCGGATTTATCGAGCAGGGCTCGATAAATCAGAATTTGAGTATTTAGTATTTAGTGGTTAGTATTTAGTGGCGGTACAAATCCTGACGGATTTGTTTGATTAAAGGGAAACAGCAGAGGTTTCAACGTTTCTCGATTCTTTGAATCAAAAGAAATCCGCAAGGATTTCCTCCTCCACTAACCACTAAATGCTAAATACTAAATACTGAATTCTGATTTGTCTCTCCGAGACAAATCAGAATTTCCCCAACAAAGCGCTTGCCCATTTAACCTTTCCCCTCTAAACTCTTACGAGCGCCTTTTATGGGCGCATTGAATCCTGAACGACAGGAGCGTGAGAATATGGTCGTTGGAGCGATCGGAATCGACGCCTATAACCGGGCGCGGAAGCTGGGCCTGAAGGCGTATCACAACAGCCTGCAAAAGCGGCTGAACCCTGCGCTGCCGGTGCTGGAGGAGGTCGAGCCCCAGCTGAACAGCCTCAGCCGGGCCTCCCTGGGCCTGGTGCAGGTGCCGCTGACCAAAATTGTCGGCACGGCCTCGAAGGGCCGCACAAACGCCTTCGCTCCCAATTTCATGCCCGTGCTGGACCCCGGCTCGGAGTTCGGCCGCAAATGGGTCACCCTGTACGACAGCATCGTCGAGCAGGGCATGAACCAGCCGGTGAAGGCGCTGGAATATTTAAATCAGTTTTACCTGGTAGAGGGCAACAAGCGCGTCAGCGTGATGAAATACCTGGACTCGGTGTACATCGAGGCCGAGGTCACCCGGGTGCTGCCCGGGCGCACCGACGACCCGGTGAACCAGTTGTACTATGAGTTCCTGCCCTTCTACGCTGATACGGGCATCAATTACCTGTGGCTCTCCCGGCCCGGCAGCTACGCCAGGCTGTACGCGCTGACGGGCCACACCCCCGGCGAGAAGTGGAGCAGCGAGGCCCTCAGCGATTTCCTGGCCGCCTACATGCGCTTCCGCGCCGAGTACAAGGCCCGGGAGGCCGTCAGCGACGCCAGCAGGCTGCCCGCCACCACCGGCGACGCCTTCCTGATCTACCTGGCGGCCATCGGCTACGGGGACGCCCCCCACAAGCTGGAGCCCCAGATCCGGGACGAGGTGAAGGCCCTGTGGGGCGAGTTCGAGAAGGAAAAGGAGCCGGAGAACGTCGCCCTGATCATGAAGCCTGCCGAGCAGAAGCAGGGCAGCCTGCTGAACACGCTGTTCGGCCCCTCCAGCGTGAAGGTGGCCTTCCTGTACCACCGGGAGCCCTACCAGTCCGGCTGGACCTACTGGCACGACCTGGGCCGCATGAACCTGGAAAACGAGATGGGGGACCGGGTCAAGGCCACCGTTTGCGTCTGCCCGGACGCGGCGAACTTTGAAAGCGAGATCGAGCGGCTGATCCAGGAGGGCAACAAGCTGGTCTTCACCACCTCGCCGGGGATGCTGGCGGCGTCGATGAAGGCCTCGGTGAAGCACCCGGACGCCAAGATCCTGAACTGCTCGCTGCTGGCCTCCTGGCAGCGGGTGCGCAGCTACTACCTG
>JAZSAA010000111.1:0-6034 GCA_045601625.1 Clostridia bacterium
GAACGAGCAGGCCCTGAAGGAGGGCCGCAAGGTGCTGAACCGGCTGAAGGGCGAAGGCGCGAACAGCCCCGAGGCGGGCATGCTCACCGACTGGCTGGACCTTCTGACCAGCCTGCCCTGGAAGAAGGCCGAGGCAAAGCAAATCTCCATGGACGACGCCCGGGAGGCGCTGAACGCGGGGCATTCGGGGCTGGACAAGGTGAAGAAGCGCATCCTCCAGCAGATTGCGGTGATGCGGCTGAAGGGAAAGCAGAGCGGTTCCATCCTGTGCTTTGTGGGCGCGCCGGGCACCGGCAAGACATCCATCGGCGAGAGCATCGCCAAGGCCCTGGGCCGGGAATACGTGCGCGTGTCGCTGGGCGGCGTGCGGGACGAGGCCGACATCCGCGGCCACCGGCGCACCTACATCGGCGCCATGCCGGGCAGGATCATCGACGGCATCCACAAGTGCGGCGCGAACAACCCGGTGATGGTGCTGGACGAGGTGGACAAGCTGTCCCAGAGCTACAACGGCGACCCGGCCAGCGCGCTCCTGGAGGTGCTGGACCCGGAGCAAAACTTCTCCTTCACCGACCACTACCTGAATGTGCCCTTCGACCTGTCGGACGTGCTGTTCATCTGCACCGCCAACACGCTGGACACCATCCCGGAGCCGCTTTTGAACCGCATGGAGGTCATCCGCTTCCAGGGCTACACCCCCATCGAGAAGCACCGGATCGCCCGCGAACACCTGCTGCCCCGTGCCATGGAGGCGGTGGGCATCCCGGAAGGCGCGCTGACCGTCACCGACGACGCCATCGACGCCATCATCGAGGACTACACCCGGGAGGCTGGCGTGCGCGGGCTTAAAAAGCGCATGGACCAGCTGTGCCGCGGCGCGGCGGTCATGCTGGTGGACGACGGAGAAGCGAAGCTCGCCATCACCCCGGACAGCCTGCCGGAATACCTGGACGCGAACCCCATCCACCGCAAGCACGTGCCGGAGCGCGCCAAGCCCGGCATCGTCACCGGCCTGGCCTGGACGCCGGTGGGCGGCGACATCCTCTATATCCAGACGCTTCTGACCAGGGGAACCGGGAAGATCACCGTCACCGGCCAGTTGGGGGACGTGATGAAGGAATCGGCCCAGATCGCCGTGAGCCTGGCGAAGGCCATGCTGCCGGCGCAGGCCCAGGCGCTGGGCGAGAGCGACCTGCACATCCACGTGCCCGACGGCGCGACGCCCAAGGACGGCCCCTCGGCGGGCATCACGCTGACCACGGCGCTGGCATCCCAGCTGACCGGCGTGCCGGTGCCCCCAAACGTGGCCATGACCGGCGAAGTGTCGCTGCAGGGCGATGTCAACCCCATCGGCGGCTTGCCGGAGAAGCTGATGGCCGCCCAGCGCAGCGGCGTTCAGCGGGTGTTTATCCCCAAAGACAACGTTGACGACCTCAAGGATGTGGCCGAGGAGGTAAAGCGGGCGTTGGAGATCGTTCCCGTCAGCACCGTGGAAGAAGTGCTGCTGGCGCTGGACATCCCCGTCCAGCCCGCCATGCCGAAAGCCATCTGACCAGCGAACAACATGGGATGGCAGCATACACTTGTCGATTCTGTTGCATTTTCTAATTCTGACAGGATTGTCTTGTTTCCATCCCATGCCCGCCAGCATTTGAGCGCAACGTTTGGGGATTTCGGCCAAAGGACGGGCTGATATTGGAAAAGAGTGGTCGATTGCAGGTATCTGCAATGATACTGAGTATCACGAAAAATCGTACTTGCGCATCCCCATGAAAGGTCGTATAATTAAATCGGTTCAAGAAAATGACCAAAGGAGGACGCTTATCATGAGTAATGCCGCTAAAGTCCACGAGTTTCTGAACAAGGCCCAGACCTTCTACTTTCTGACCACAGACGGCGATCAGCCCAAGGGCCGCCCCTTCGGCTTCCAGATGCTGGCGGACGACAAGGTGTACTTTGGCTGCGGAACCTTTAAAAACGTGTTCAAGCAGCTGACCGCCAATCCCAGGGTGGAGGTCCTGGCCGTTAACGGCGGCGAATTCCTGCGGTACGACGGCATCGCGAAGGTCGTAAAGGACGACGCGCTGCTGGCAAAGGTGCGCGAGATCATGCCTCAGATCATGGCGCTCTACGATAAGAACGGCTGGGAAATGGGCCTGTTCTATCTGGAAAACGGCCATGCTGAGATACGCGGCATGATGGACCTGAAGGAGGAATTTGACGTTTGATGACCTCACAAAGCACGCTCGAGGAGCGCTTCGGCAAGTGCCCCTATGCCACGGCGCAGAATCTCATATCCGGCAAATGGGCGGTGTTGATCCTCCTGTATCTGGAGGACGGCCCCATACGCTTCAACGAGCTGCTCAGGAAGATGCCGAAGATGACCCACGCGACATTGTCCGTCCAGCTGAAATCCCTGGAGGAATATGGCCTGGTCAGGCGCGTCCAATACGAGGCGATACCGCCGAAGGTTGAGTATTCCCTCACCGACATCGGGAAAAAGTTTCACCCCGTCGTCGCCGCGATGGAAGCCTGGGGAAACGAATACATCGCTCAGATGGGTGGAGGGAACGCACAATGAGCCTGACCGGCATGGTTTACAGGCCGCCCTATGAGGCCAATTCCCTGCTCCTGCAGGTGACCCAGGGCTGCAGCCACAACAGATGCACCTTCTGCTATATGTATCCGGATGTCCAGTTCTCGGTCTGTCCGGCGGAACAGGTGGAGGCGGATATCGAGGAGGCTGCCCGCTACTGTCCCGATGTGGCGCGGGTATTCCTGGAGCACGGGGACGCCTTTGTGCTCTCCGCGAATCGTCTGATCCAGATTGCCGACGCGATCCACGCCAGGCTGCCGCGGGTGAAGACCATCGCCATGTACGCCTCCATCCAGAACATCCGTCACAAGACGGATGACGAGCTGCGTCGCCTGCACGAATGCGGCATCGGCGGGCTGGACATCGGCGTGGAGAGCGGCCTGGACGCGGCGCTCAAGTACATGAACAAGGGCCATACGGCAGAGGAAGCGCGGGAGCAGCTGCTGCGGCTGACCGACGCGGGCATCGAATACAGCTTCAACGCGATCCTCGGCTGCGGCGGCGCGAAGCTGTGGCGGGAAAACGCCGACGCCACCGCCGCACTGATCAATGCGGTCCAGCCACATCTGCTGTTCATCGGCACGCTGCACGCCGAACCCGGCTGTCGGCTGTACCACGACATGAAGAAGGGCTTGTTCAAGGAATGCACCTTCGGCCAACTGCTGGATGAGCAGGAGCGGCTGATTAGCGGCCTGGATTTGAAGAATACCATTTACTTCGGTTCCCACCCGTCCAACATCGTTCCCATGCAGGGCAGGCTTCCGAACCACAAGCAGGCCATGATCGAGGCCGTGCGCGAGAAACGCGAACAGCTCCGCCACCATCTGGATAAATACCCAAAGCGCGGCGGAGAGGGCTCCATACTGAACCGATAAACAAAGGAGGATACCACCAATGCCAGATACATTGACTACCCTGAAGACGCGCCGCAGCTGCCGCGCCTACAAGCCCGATCACGTCGAGGAAGAAAAGCTCAACGCCATCATCGAGGCCGGAACCTACGCCGCCACCGGCATGGGCAAGCAGTCCCCGATCATACTGGTCGTCAAGGATGCGGAAATCCGCGAGAAGCTGACGAAGCTCAACGCCGCCGCGATGGGCATGGACATCGATCCCTTCTACGGCGCTCCGGAGCTGCTGGTGGTTCTGGCGAACAAGGCAGTCCCGACCTATCTCTACGACGGCAGCCTGGTGATGGGCAACATGATGAACGCCGCCGCGGACCTGGGCGTGGCCAGTTGCTGGATCCACCGCGCCAAGGAGGAGTTTGAGAGCGAGGAAGGCAAGGCCATCCTCAAGAAGCTCGGCATTGAGGGCGACTATGAGGGCATCGGCAACCTGATCCTGGGCTATGCCGCGAAGCCTGCTGGCGCTGCCGCGCCGAGGAAGGAGAACTACGTCTACCGCGTTTGATGCGCCAAATGATCCGGCCCGGAGATAAACCACATCTCCGGGCCCTTTTCTGACCGTGCCGCAATCCCGCTTATCAAGTTCAGCTTCATTCTGCATTCATGCCGATGGTGATGCTCACATCGCCATGGGACAGCAGCTCCGCCATCTCCCCGGCGGTCTTGTCCGTTACCCTGCCCAGCCGCGTGTAGGCCCAGGAATTGCTGCCGTAAAAGACCACCATCTGGTCCCCGGCGTACAGCACGATGTCGCCCGCCTGGGTGGTCGTCCGGACATCGTTCCGGGGCAGGTCCGTCCCGATGGAGCCTACCTGCTCGAACCCGCCGTACATCGACATCTCGATCGTCAGCGGCCGTTCTACGACCAGTTTCCTGAGCGCCCGCACCGCGTCGTTGTCCTCCCAGGCCACCGCAACGGCGGTCTCTCCAATCCACATCTTCATCGCTTCCGCCTCCTGTTCATTGCCAGTTTCCGCCATCCCGACGCCCGCCCAGAGCAGCGCAGATGCGAGCAGAATGGAAATCATAATCCTCCTGATCATATGACATTCTCCTTGTAGTACCCTTACAGGAACGCGCCGTTGCGCACCCGGATGACCTGTCCCTCGACGTGCCTGCCCATGTCGGCGGCCAGGAATAGGCAGGCGTTTGCCTGATCGACGGAGTCGCGCTCCGGGGCGGGGAAACAGACGCGGCGCCTGCCGTGCGCCGGCATCTTCGCGTCCATGTATCGTTCCTCCGCCTTTCACCTTCTGTGGATATTATATCGCGTCGCCCATCTATAATCAAATACTTATTAACTATGTTTTCCCATTCTATTATTGCATAAGAAGAATAAGGAGGGGCGGACATGGGCATTTGCGCGATGCAATACTTTCTCGCTGTGATTCGTGAGGGCACGATCCCGGCGGCGGAATCCCTGCACGTCCCCCAGCCTTTCCTGTCCCGGCAGGTGAAGGCGCTGGAGGAGGAGCTCGGCGTGACGCTGTTCGAGCGCGGCAACCGGCGAATCACCCTGACGGAGGAAGGCCATGTACTGCGCCGCCATGCCGAGGAGCTGGTGCGCCTGATGCAGCTGACGCTGGAGGAAATCGCCCAGGCAAGCCCTCTCTGCTTCCGTCCCCTCGCCGGGCAAAGGAAAACAGCCGGCGCACTGATCTGGAAGAAGTACCAGGCTCTTACACCGGCTGTTCAGTTGTTCATCGACCTGATCAGAAACCCGGACAGCCACTCCCGGCATTCATCGAGCCCCCACGCCTGATCGATACAGGCATTCCGGGATCCGCATCGCACTGCCTGTATGGATTACCGGATCAATTGGAGTTTTGCCGGGCCACTCGGTCGGCAATTCGCGTGTACAGCTGTCATTCTCCCGGGAGGCCTTGTCCTGGACGGCAATGACTTCCAGCATTTCCTCGCTCGGCGCGGAGGCATCGGAAACCGATTGCCTGTCACTACACAACATCTACAACATATCAAGCGTACAAGCATCCTGAAGTCTATGCCTCAGTTATTGATTTGCGCGATACAGTCAATCTGATTGCAACGCGTCGTAGCCCTCTTCGCCGGTGCGGACGCGCACGACATTTTCAACATCGGTGATGAAGATCTTGCCGTCGCCGATGTGGCCGGTGTGGAGGACGCGCTTGGCGGTCTCGACGACCATGCGTACCGGGACCTTGCTGACCACGATATCCACCTGTATCTTGGGCAGCAGCGTGATCTCAACGGGCGTGCCGCGGTAGTATTCCGGCTTGCCCCTCTGCGTGCCGTAGCCCATGACATTCGTCACCGTCATACCGGTGATGCCGATCTTGTTCATATGCTTCTTGAGGGGTTCAAGGCTGGCGGGGCGGCAGATGATGCGCACATTGGTGTAGACCGGCGCGTCAGGAGCCTTCTCCTTCGCCACACGCATGGGCGCTTCATAGTCACCGACGGGCATCGGCGCGGGCTCGGCATCCTCCACGGCGCTGTCCGCCATGATGGTGAAGCCGGAATAGGCGGTGTGCAGGCCGTGCTCCGAGCG
>JAZSAA010000112.1:0-3332 GCA_045601625.1 Clostridia bacterium
CGGCGTACACGCCGCCGCGTACGACTGAAGATCGGGGCGCTCCGCCCCCGATACTCCCGGTAAGTTACCCAAAAGCCTCCCCTGAAAGGGGAGGTGGCCCCGCCGCAGGCGGGGTCGGAGGGGTTCCGTCTCCCCGACAAATCAGAATTTGCTCCCGATCATCGGAAAGTCGCCGATCAGCTTGCCCAGCTCGTCCACGCTTTCCCGCAGGCGCTGCCACAGATCGTCGGTCATTCCCTCGGGGGGCGCGTCGTACCAGTCCAGCGCGGGCAGCGTCCGGATCATCAGCCCCGGCTGCCGCCAGCAGTAGGTGGGCATCACCTTCACGTCGGTCACGTCGAAGCCGCCCGTCTCCCGCTCCGCCAGCGTAAACTCCAGCAGTATGCCGGAGTCGGTGAAGCGCTTGCTCATGTTGCTGATGAAATTGCCCATGCTGTAGGCGACCAGGCCCCGGCGCACCTCGCCGGATTCCGTCTCGGCCTCGACCCAGGTCACCGGCTCCACCATGTGGGGATGGCTGCCGATCACCACGTCCACCCCGGCGGCCACCATTTCCCGGGCCAGGTTCTCCATGGTCTGGGTGGGCTCCTTGCGGTACTCGACGCCCCAGTGGGGCAGGGCGAAGACGACCTCGGCCCCGGCGTCGCGCAGCTTGCGCACCTCCTCGGCGAAGTCGACGCCCTTCAGGTAGTTCACGCCGTACTCCCGGGCGGGGCCGTTGCCCTTCTGCTTCTCCATGCCGTTGGTCATCTCGGTGTAGCACAGCATGCCGATGCGGATGCCGTTCACCTCCACCACGACGGGCCGTTCCTTCTCCTCGGGGGTTCGGTTCGCCCCGGCGAAGTCGAAGCCGTAGCGGTCCACGTTGTCCACGGTCAGCTGCATGCCCTCGAAGCCCCGGTCCAGTATGTGGTTGTTGGCCAGGGTCAGGAAGTCGACGCCCGCGTCCCGCACGGCGTCCAGCAGCGACTCCGGGGTGCTGAACATCGGGAAGCCCGACCAGGCCCGGTTATCCTTGCGGCCGATGGTGGTTTCCAGGTTGGCAATGGTATAGTCCGCGTCGGCCAGCACACCGGCGACCTGCGCGAACTGGGGATGGAAGTCGTAGCTGCCGTCCTCCTGCCTTGCGATGTCCAGCTGGGTCTGATGGACCATCAGGTCGCCCACGGCGCGGATACGCGCGCTGCGGAGCTGCGGCAGCGGCTCGGGCGTAGGCGCGGCCTCGCGGATGCCGCCCACAGGCGCGCCGATCCCGCCCGGCAGCTGCCCGCCCAGCTGCATCATCGTCAGGGCCAGCGCCACGAGCGTCGTCAGGCCGGTGATCAGCCCCGACATCAACAGCGTCGTCCGCTTCAATGCTTTTGTATACATGGTCTCATCCTCCAGGTTTTATCCGTGCAGCAGCGTGAACGCGCTGCGCTCGCTCTCGATGACGCCTTCGCGCCGCAGCTTGCCGATCTCCGCCGAAAGGGCGCTGCGGTCCACGCCCAGGTAGTCCGCCAGGCCCTGCCGGTCGAAGGGGATCACGAAGCGGTTCGATCCCGCCGCCCGGGCCTGGGCCGCCAGGTAGGCCAGCAGCTTCTCCCGGGTCGTGCGACGGGAGGTGATCTCCAGCTTCCGGTTCAGCATCAGGTTCTTCGCCGCCAGCACCTTCAGAAGGTTCAGCACCACCCGGTTGTGAAAGCCGCAGGCGCCTGGGCAGGTTTCGATGATTCGCTTCAGACGGATCAGCAGCACCCGGGCGGGCCGGTCCGCCTCCACCGACACGGGCAGCTTCCCCACCCCGGCGCAGGCGAAGGTTTCGCCGAACAGGTCGCCGGGACACATTGCGGCCTGTATGGTGCGGTTGCCGTCGAAGTCGTCCCGGATCACCTGCACGCCGCCCGAGAGCAGTATGCCCACGTACTCGGCAGGCCCGTCCGCCCGGAACACTGCCCCGCCCTTCGGCACGTCGATGATGCGGGCCTGCATGCATTGCAGCATGGCCGCCATGTCCTGCCGCGACACGCCCTCAAACAGCGGGCACGCGGCCAGCACGTCGAAATCGTCCGGCATTTTAACCTCCAATGTTGGAATTCCAACATACAATTCCTCGCGAGTATAGTAAAATATGGATGTAAAGTCAAGGAAACGCCGTAAAGAAGGAGGGACGATTTTATGATATTTGAAGGCTGCCAGGGCAAGCCCCGCACCCCCACGCTGGAGGAAAAGCGCTGCCCCAGGTGCGGAAGCCTGATCGAGATATTCTCGGTGGACACCGAGGCGGTATGTGAAAACTGCGGCCAGGTGATCTATAACGACGCGCTGAGCTGCGTGCAGTGGTGCCAGTACGCGAAGAAGTGCGTGGGCGAGGAGATGTACGAACACATGATGGAAATTGCCCGCCAGCAGAAGGCGCGGGCCAGGGCGGAGCGGGAGGCCCGGAAGCAGGCGAAACAGAAGGAGGCGTTGAACGCATGAAGCGGAGGATTATTCACATTGACGAGGCAAAGTGCAACGGATGCGGCGCGTGCGCCGAGGCCTGCCACGAGGGCGCGATCCAGATGATCGACGGCAAGGCGAAGCTGACCCGGGAGGACTACTGCGACGGGCTGGGCGACTGCCTGCCGAACTGCCCCACCGGGGCCACCACCTTCGAGGATCGGGAGGCCCCCGCCTACGACGAGGCGGCGGTACGCGCGGCGAAGGCGGCGAAGCTGACCCGGCGGATGCAGGGCCACGGCTGCCCCGGCGCCTCGCCAAGGCAGATGGACGCGGCCCCGACTGCCTCACCCGTCGGCGCGATCCCCAGCCAGCTGCGCCAGTGGCCGGTGCAGATCAAACTGGCTCCGGTAAACGCCCCCTGGTTTGACGGCGCGCGGCTGCTGATCGCGGCGGACTGTACCGCCTATGCCTACGGCAATTTCCACAACGACTTCATCCGCGGCCGGGTATCGCTGGTGGGCTGCCCGAAGCTGGACGGCGTGGACTACAGCGAAAAGCTGGAGGCAATCATCCGGGAGAACGACATTAAAGACGTGACCATCGTGCGCATGGAGGTTCCCTGCTGCGGCGGGCTGGAACACGCCGCAAAGCAGGCGCTGAAGAACAGCGGCAAATTCATCTCCTGGCATGTGGTAACCATCGGGGTGGACGGAAGAATTGTTGATGATTGATGGGGTAAATTCTGATTTGTCGCTGAGGGGACAAACCAGAATTCAGTATTTAGTATTTAGCATTTAGTGGTTAGTGGAGGAGGAAATCCTTGCGGATTTCTTTTGATTCAAAGAATCGAGAAACGTTGAAACCTCTGCCGTTTCCCTTTAATCAAACAAATCCGTCAGGGCTGGTGA
>JAZSAA010000113.1:0-5397 GCA_045601625.1 Clostridia bacterium
GGAAACGGCAGAGATTTCAACGTTTCTCGATTCTTTGAATCAAAAGAAATCCGCAAGGATTTCCTCCTCCACTAACCACTAAATGCTAAATACTAAATACTGAATTCTGATTTGTCGCCCCGCGACAAATCAGAATTTACCTCCCCAGCATCGCCGCGCCGATGATGCCGGCGTCGTTGGTGAGCTTGGCCAGCTCCACCCGGGCGTAGGGCATGGTTTTGAAGAACACGTACTTGGGCAGCAGCGCGCGCACGGCGTTGAGCAGGAACTCCCCGCAGTGGGAGACGCCGCCGCCCAGCACGATCACCTCGGGGTCGTAGACGTTGATGAGGTTCGTCAGGCCCACCACCAGGTGGTAGATGTAGTCTTTAAAGATCTTCGTGCAGTCCTCGTCGCCCTCCATGGCCAGGTCGATCACGTCCTTGGCGGTGATGGTGCGGATGTCGCCGTCCACGAGCTTCATCAGCGGGCAGTTGGGCTTTTCGGCGCAGAGCACCCGGCCGGCGCGGATCAGCGCGGTGGCGCTGGCATAGCGCTCCCAGCAGCCCCGCTTGCCGCAGGTACAGGGCAGGCCGCCGGCGACGGTGACCATGTGGCCGATCTCCGAAGCCACGCCGTGGGCGCCGGAGAAGGGCCGGCCGTTCATGATGACGCCGCCGCCCACGCCGGTGCCCAGCGTGACGAACACGCTGTCCTTCGTGCCGGCGGAGACGCCCTTCACCGACTCGGCCAGTCCGGCCACGGTGGCGTCGTTGTCCACGAACACGGGCAGGTCGGTGTACTGCTTCATCTCTTCCAGAATGGGCACGTCGTGCCAGGCCAGGTTGGTGCAGAAGGGTATGATGCCGGTGCGCTGGTCCATGATGCCCGGGATGCCGATGCCGATGGCCTTCACCTCGTCCATGCTGTGGCCGCTCTTTTCCACGGTGGAAAGGCCCAGCTGAGCGATATCGCGGATCACCGCGCCGTAGCCCCGCTCCACCCCGGTGGGGCAGCTGTGCTTGAACAGTATATTGCCTTCTTCGTCCACGAGGCCCGCCTTAATGGACATGCCGCCGACGTCGATACCGATGTAAAGCATATTGATGTACCTCCGTTTATGATGTGAATCGGTTTTACTTCTCCAGATTGTTCTGGAACCGCGCCATGTGGCGGCGGGTCAGTTCGTTGGCGGCGTTGTAGCCCATCTGCTTGAGCCGCAGGTTGCGGGCGGCCACCTCCAGCACCACGGCCAGGTTGCGACCGGGGTGGATGGGCAGCAGCAGGCTGGGCACCTTCACGCCCAGGATGTCGATGTAGTTGTCCGTCAGGCCCAGGCGGTCGTACTCCTTGTCCGACTGCCACAGCTCCAGGTGAATGACCATGTCGATGTGCTTGCTGCGCATGATCGCGCCTGCGCCGTACATGGTGGACACGTCGATGATGCCCACGCCGCGGATCTCCATGAAGTGGCGCACCAGCTCCGGGGCTTCGCCGATCAGGCGGTTGTCCTCCACCCGGCGGATGTCCACCACGTCGTCGGCCACCAGCTGGTGACCGCGCTTGACCAGCTCCAGCGCCGCCTCGCTCTTGCCCACGCCGCTGTTGCCGGTGATCAGCAGGCCCGCGCCGAACACGTTCACCAGCACGCCGTGGCGGGTCTCCCGGGGGGCCAGCCGGTCGCGCAGGAAGGCGATCAGGTCCAGCTCGAACTGGGTGGTCTCTTTGTTGGTGGAGTAGATGGGGATCTTGCGGGCCATGCCCATCACCAGCATCTCGTCGAAGCAGGGATAGCCGCGGCAGATGATGATGCAGGGCAGGGGATAGTTGAAGTACTTTTGCAGCCGCTCCCGGCGGGTCAGCTCGTCCAGCTGGGACAGGTAGGTCATTTCCACCTTGCCCAGCAGCTGGGGACGCTCGTAGGGAAAGAAATCCCAGTAGTTGGCGAACTGCATGCCGGGGCGGTTGGTGTTGCTGACCTCGATGTTCAGCGTCTTGGCGTCGGTGGCCATCACGCGGGTCAAACCGAGGGTATTGACAAAATCAGCTTCGGAAACCATGGTTGTTCCTCCTGTGGTTATTCCTGATTATACAGCTTCCCTATTCTTCCTTCTGCGATAAACCGTTCGATCACCTGCGCCACGCCGTCCTCGGTGTTGGGCGGGGCGACGAGGTCCGTGCAGGCCAGGGCCTGGGGGCAGGCGTTGGCCATGGCGTAGCCCGCGCCGGCGTACCGGAGCATGGGCACGTCGTTCTGGCCGTCGCCGAAGGCCATCACCTCGTCGGGCGCAAGCCCCAGGCGGTTGGCGAGGAAGGCCAGCGAACGGCCCTTGTCCACGCCCTCCGGGGCGATCTCCAGGTAGTGGGGCTTCGATTTCAGGTAGCACGCGCCGCGGGGGAAGGCCTCGCGCAGTATGGCCTGTATGCGGTCCGCGCCCTCGGGGGTGTCGATGATCAGCATCTTCTGCATGTCCGACGGGTGCTGTTCAAGCCACTGGGCCATGGGCGTGCCCACCGGCGTGGCCGGCACGTTGATCTGGCGGGCGTAGGCCCGGGTGCATTCGCGGATCTCGCTGCAATAGTAGCCCTTGCCAGGGTAGAGCTGGATGTAATACCCCAGCGCCTCCGCCAGCCGCACGATGCCCAGCGCCGTCTCGAAGGCGATGCGGGGCGCGAACAGCGTCTCATCGGTCCGGTGGTCGTAGATCATCGCGCCGTTGTACAGCAGCATCGGCGCGTTGACGCCGATCCCCGTGGCAAAGGGCAGCATGGCCTCCAGCATCCGCCCGCTGGACAGCGTAATGCCGCACCCCAGGGCCATGGCGGCCTCCAGCGCCCGCCGGGTGCGCGGCGTCAGCCCCGCGGCGGCGTCCAGCAGCGTGTCGTCCAGATCGGTGGCGATCAATCGTATCATCGAAGCATCTTACCTCTCATAAATATCCATTGTCTATTGTAAACCATTTTGGGCTCGGTTGCAACGGGGAAATTCTGATTTATCGAGCTGATGCTCGATAAATCAGAATTTGCTTTCCTCTCGCCAAAATGGTACAATCTTACCGGAGGATGAGAATCTATGATCGACCGGGTGCGTGCGGGGAAGTTCGTCATCGACGTGCTGTACGAGGACAACCACCTGCTGGTGGTGGTGAAGCCGCCGATCCTGCCTGTGCAGGCGGACAACTCGGGGGACGAGGACCTGCTGAGCATAATGAAGCGCTATATTGGCAATAAATATCAAAAGCCGGGAAACGTCTACCTGGGGCTGGTGCACCGGCTGGACCGGCCCGTGGGCGGGGTGATGGCGCTGGCCCGCACGTCCAAGGCGGCGGCGCGGCTGTCGGCGGCCTTCGCGGCCCACGAGCAGGACAAGCGCTACCTGGCGGTTCTGCAGGGGACGGTGCCGGGGGCACTGGCCCTGGAGGATCACCTGCTCAAGGACGGGCGCACCGGCATGGTGCGGGTGGTGGCGCCGGGCACGCCGGGGTCGAAGGACGCCCGGCTGCATACCCGGCCGCTGTCCGTCCGGGAGGGGCTGACCCTGGCCGAGGTGACGCTGTACACCGGCCGGGCCCACCAGATCCGGGTGCAGCACGCCCACGCGGGCTACCCGCTGTGGGGCGACGGCCGCTACGGCGGGGGCAGGCCGGGCCAGCAGATCGCGCTTTGGGCGGCGTCGCTGGAACTGGAGCATCCGACCCGGCACGAGAGGATGCGCTTTTCCGCGCCGCCGCCCCGGGCCGGGGCGTGGGCGAGGTTCGGCGGGGAGATCGAAGCCTGGTTCGAGAGGATTGAAGCATGAAGAAGCGACGGGGCGGACGCTGGATAATCATACTCCTGACCTGCACGCTGGCGGTGCCCGCGGTGGCGGCGCTGATGGGCTATTACGGCGATACCGTCAGCCTTGAGCGGCTGAAGCCCGCGCTGGTGACGGGAGCGCTGCTGGGGCTGGCCCACCTGCTGCTGCGCCCGGTGCTGCGGGTGCTGAGCGCGCCGCTGGGCTGCCTGACCTTCGGGCTGTTCGGCATGGTCATCGACGTGGGGCTGCTGTACGGCTGCGACTACCTGGTGGAGGGCTTCACCATTCCGGGTCTCCTCTACGCTGTGCTGACCGCAATGCTGATCAACGGGGTATGCGCCGCCGTGGCAGGGCGTCGGTAAAAAGTTAGATCGATCTAATTTGTTCATGTTCAGTCAACATAGCGCGCCTATAATTCATTTGACATCCGATAAAAGCGGTGTATAATAGTATGGAATCGGTGCAGCGGGCGCTGCACATTCGGAAAGGAACATACAAATGGCGACGAAGAAGACGAGCATCGGCGGCCAGGCGCTGATCGAGGGCATCATGATGCGCGGCCCGAAGGTCACGGCCATGGCGGTGCGCAATGTCCATACCAAGCAAATCACCCTGGAGGAGTACCCCACCAAGGGGCAGGACCGGGCGGCATTCTTCAAGCTGCCCTTCATCCGGGGCATATTCAACATGATCGACTCGCTGTCCTTCGGCTACAAATGCCTGATGCGCTCGGCGGAGCTGTCGGGCATCGAGGACGAGGAGGGCGAGGTGAAGAAGGAGCCCTCGACCGGGGAGAAGATCTTTGAAAAGCTGATGATGCCCATCGCCACGGTGCTGGCGGTGGCGCTGGCGCTGGGGCTGTTCGTATGGCTGCCGGAGCAGCTGTGGAAGTGGCTGACCGCCTCCGCCCCCGGCGTGGCCCAGAACTACTACCTGCGGGCGTGCTTCTCGGGCGTGATGCGCATCGTGCTGTTCGTGGGGTATGTGTGGGCAACCTCGCTGATGAAGGACATCCGCCGCACCTACATGTACCACGGCGCCGAGCACAAGACCATCTTCTGCTACGAGAAGGGCCTGCCCCTGACGGTGGAGAACGTGCGGCCCCAGACCCGCTTCCATCCCCGCTGCGGCACGTCGTTCATGGTGCTGATGCTGATCGTGGGCATCATCGTATCCATGTTCATCCGCATCGACAACGTGCTGCTGCGCACGGCGGTGAAACTGCTCACCTTCCCCATCGTGGTGGGCGTGGGCTATGAACTGATCAAGCTGGCCGGCCGGGCGGACAACCTGTTCACCCGCATCATCTCGGCCCCCGGCAAGTGGCTGCAGCACATTACCACCCGCGAGCCCGACGACGACATGATGGAGTCCGCCATCGCCGCCATGGAAAAGGTCATCCCGGGCGACGGGAGCGATACGTGGTAAATTCTGATTTGTCGCTCCGCGACAAATCAGAATTTCAGTGGTTAGTATTTAGTATTTAGTGGTTAGTGGAGGAGGAAATCCTAACGGATTTCTTTTGATTCAAAGGATCAAGAAACGTTGCAGCCTCTACCGTTTCCTTATAATCAAACAAATCCCGTAGGGATTTGCACCACCACTAAATACTAACCACTAAA